>QGUL01000320.1 GCA_003242425.1 Pseudomonadota bacterium
TGGTTGGTAAGTGGATAGCCAACGCCAAAAGGGACAATTTTGGGCCCCTGAAGACCGGTGGCAGGGTAACGTTGCGACGGCTGGCGATCTTGCGATCGACGAAGCCGTTGTCGGCACGACGTTTACCGTTGAGGCGGGCGGCGATGTGACGCTGGGCACAGCCACCAGCAGTGGCGACCAGGCGCTATACGCGGCGGGCCTGCTCGAGGCTGGCACGCTCACGAGCCAGGCCGGTTCGATCTATGTTGGTGAGGCGCTGAAGCGGACCGGCTCGGCCGATCTCACCACGGTCACGGCGGCCGGAGCGTTCGTCACCTACACCAGCGGCGATCAGACGCTGGGCACCGTGAGCACTAGCGGTGACCAGGTGCTCGACGCCGGCGGCACGATCACTGCCGGCACGCTCAGCGGTCAGTCCGATCTTGAAGTGCTGGCCAATGCCTTGGTGCTTGGCGAGGGCACGTTCCAGGGTGAGGCCACGGTGAAGACGGCGGCCGATCAGCAGATCGGCACGTTGAGCACCGAAGGCGGCATTGCGCTCGAGACGGCGGTGGGCGGGCAGGGCAACATCGTCTACGGCCATCTGGAAGCGGGTGCGCCGGAGACGGTGGACGAGGCCGAGCAGCGCATCGGTGCGCCGGGCATCACGGTGGTGGCCGACGGCGAATTGCGTCGTCTCACGCCCAGCACGGGGGATGCGCTTGCCGAGGGCACGCTGCAGATGAAGGCGCACACGATGGAGGTGGGCGATCTGAAGAGTGCCGGGGCGGACGTGGTGCTGGAGGCGGCGCAAGACGTGGTGGCCGATCTGGCGCACGCCAAGCGCGACCTGAAGATCACCGCTGGCAACGACATGCGCATCGGCGAGATGAACTACGGCGGCGAGATGTCGCTGGTGGCGGGCAACAACCTGTGGGCCAAGGTGGGTCACGACATCACCTTCGCCACGGCGGAGGTGGGCGGCAACGCCGAGCTGTACTCCGGGGGCAATATCGCCTTCGACAGCCTCAAGGCGGGCGGCCTTGTGAACCTGGAGGCTGCGGGCGATGTGGCCATCGACGACTTCGTGGAGGCCGGCGAATCGATCGTGGTGGTGAGCGGCGGCGATGCGACGATCGGCTCGCTCACGAGCCAGGCCGGTTCGATCACGGTGCAGGCCGCAGGCAGCGTGACGATCGACTCGCTGGCTGCGGCGCAAGGTTTTGTGGAGGCGACAAGCGGAGCGGATCTGCGGATCGACACTGTCACTGCGGTGACGGGCAGCTTCGATGCGGCCGAGGCGCTGCATCTGGGCGAGGCGCACATCGGTGAGCGGCTGGATCTGAGCGGGCAGGCGGTGACGGCGAAGGTGTTCCAGACCAAGCCGCTGGATCCGTTCGTGCTGAACCTGACCGGTCATGCCGGCGGGCTGGCCGATGTTGCCGAGGTGCATGTCACCAGCAACAGCGAAGTGGCCTTCGGCCGGGTGTGGGGCAAGCGTGTGGGGCTGCGCACCACGAGCGACCGTGTCCGTATCGACGATGCGTACGTGCCGCAGGTGCTGACGATGGAGACGCCGGTGGCGAAGCTGGTGGCCGACAACGCCAGCACAGCGCCGGTGGCGGGTGCGCACGTGCAGTTGCACGAGCAGGACCAACGGTTCCGTGTGGAGCAGCGCGGCAGGCACACCTTCACCGATGCGTACGTGCTGCGTTACTCGGCCGGCTACACGGTGTCGGTGCCGAACTTCAGCCAGGATCACACCGACGGTGGTCCGGAGGTGCGTTCGGAGAGCGCGCTGCTGTATACCGAGCAATTGACGAACATGGCGCTGAGCAATGCTGTTGGCGAGCCGAATGGCGGCGACGGGACCCAGAACGGCGAGGGGGGCAACCCGTTCGAGTTTCCGAGCTGGCCGCAGGGGCTGCTGAATCTGGAGGGTATCTTCGGGCCGGCGCAGTTGCCGCTCGTGCCGCCTGTGACGCCTGCGGTCAATACGGACGGCGGTGGCCTCACGGGCCAGAGCGGTGAGGGGCAGCCGGATCTGTTCTCGCAGAGCTTCGGGGGGCTGCTGCTCACGCGTACCTTCATCGATACAGAGGAAGGGGAGGAGGAGGAGTAGTACAGGTTTGCGCGGCCGCTCAGGCAGGGCGCGCGGGCACAGTGCTGTCCGCGCGCTCTTTTGTTGAGAGAGGGCTGCACGGGCGGTGTGTTCCGGGTGCGAAGAAGAATGAACAACGATTCGATGGGTGCCGGCGGTCGTCTGGGATTGGCCGTCGGGCTGTTTGTGGCGTGCACGGTGGCCTGGGCACAGGCGCCGCGGCCGCCGGCGTTTCCGCCGGCGCTGGAGTCTGGGGCGGCGCAAAAGCGCACGCTGGAGCAGCGCCAGGAGCTCGAACAGCAGCAGCCGCCCAAGGAAGAGATCCGTGATCCCATCGAGGCGGAAGAGCCGCCGCCGGCGCCTGCGGCGCAGCCTGCCGAAGGCGTGCGCTTCGAGCTCAAGGGGGTGCGCATCAACGACTCGGCCTTCCTGAGCCGGGAGGAACTGACGGCGCTTGCGCGGCCCTATGTGGGGCGCACGGTGGGCTTTGCCGAGCTGCAGGAGCTGGTGGGCAAGATCAACGCCGCCTACCGTGCGCGCGGCATCGGCACGGCGCAGGCGGTGCTGCCGCCGCAGAAGATCGAAGCGGGCATCGTGCGCGTCGAGCTGGTGGAGGGGCGGCTGGGTGAGCTGAAGGTGAGCGGCAATGCCTACACCAAGGAGCGCTTCATTCTGGATCGCATCGCCATGGAGCAGGGGGCGATCGTGGACACCGAGGCGCTGCAGCGGGCGCGGATCCGTTTCAACCGCACCAGCGACATCCAGCTCAAGGCGGCGCTGCAGCCGGGGGCGGGCCATGGGCTGACCGATGGGTTGCTTTCGGTGCAGGGCCGGAACGCAAACGGCCGCCGGTTTTTTTTGGAAAACAGGGTGCGGGACAGACGGGGGGGGAACAGATG
>QGUL01000016.1 GCA_003242425.1 Pseudomonadota bacterium
ACCAGCGCTCGCGCGCGATCTCTCCCAGCGCCTGCGCCGCTTCGCCGTCGACCATCATCATCAGGTCGTGGAACGGCGGGTAGGGTTTGTGGTCGGCGACGCGCCGCGGATCGTCCGGCAGGTGCTCCGGCGTGTCCCAGCGGCGGCAGGTCAGATCCAGGCCGCCGACGAAGGCCACTTTGTCGTCGATGACCACGACCTTCTGGTGGTGCGAGCCGGCCAGCGGATGGGTGTCGTCGAAATGCACGTGCACGCGCCGGTGCGGGGCCCAGGCGAGGCCGTAGATGGGCGAGAACTCGCGCTCGGTGCCGAACACCATGGGGTAGTCCCAATCCAGGATGCGGATGTGCAGCTTGCGGCGCCGGCGCGCCAGCTCGTTGAGAAAGTCCCCCAGGCGGCTGGGCCGCCGGCTGTGCGGGTCGTAATGCAGGCGGGTGCGGCTGTCGAAATCCCAGGACAGAATGAGGATCGAGCGCTGGGCGCGTTCGGCGGCCCGCATGAAGGCGTCGAAGTAGGCCGCGCCGTCCACCAGCAGGGCCACGCGCTGCGCGCGGGCGATCGCGCAGCAGTTGGCATCGTTGAAGAGAGTCGCCGCGGGGGCGGAGGCGGCACGCGCATCGCCGGGCGGCCCGCCTCCTCCCGGCTGCTTCCGCCCGCGCCGCAGGGTCCGGGCGGCGGGCAAGTCCTTGTTCACGCGCCTGTCGACCTTTCGACTGTTGATCAGCGACGGGGGAGCCAGAATCGTGCCGGGCTGTCCGGCCTGTCTCCGCGGCACGACCGGACCGCAGCCCCCAAATGCGCGCGCATGTGACGCGCTTCGCTGCGGTCGCGCAGCGGCTCGGGTATCGTGTTCCGACCAACCTTACCGGTGTCGCGGCTCCTGTGAGCGGTTCCCTGGTCTCTACTCTCGGTCTTCGTCTGCGGTCTTCGACCGATTCGGCGCTGCAGGAGCCCGACTACGTGCTCGCCGGCCAGCGCCGCAACGACGTCGATCTGCGCGAGGCGATCGACGAGAAGCTGTTCTACCTCTACCGGACCGAGGAGAGCTTCGCCTGGGTGGCCGAGGTGCCTTTCGCCTTCAAGCAGCTCATCGATCTGCATGCCGCGATGCGGCATGCCGTGGCCGTCGCGGGCGAGCAGACCCAGCGCACCGCGCATCCGCTCTTTCACGCCGTGTTCGGCGCCTTCGCGCTCGGCTTCGCGCAAGGGCTGGTCACGGCGCACCGGCGCAAGCACCTGCGCTGGCACGGCTACAGCGGCGATCTCACGCGCCTGCAGCAGGAGCAATGCGACCAGTGGGGCGTGGAGATCGCCACCTACTACCTTGCCGCCGTCGAAGCCCAGGGCATTTTCAGCAAGACCACCGATGCCGAGCTCTACGGCATCACCGACAAATGGTGGACCCTGGGCGACGGCGAACGCGTCGAGTCCATCCCGGGCATCCGCGAATGCGTGCAGCGGGCGCGCCATACCGCGGAACATTGGTCGGACGACGACACGGTCGATGTGGCCATGCAGTTCGGCACCGCCCTCGAACGCGTGATCGAATCGGCGCGCTAGAACCGGATCACGCCGACCAGCGGCAGATGGTCGGAGGCGACGCGCGCCAGCTTCGAATCGTGCACCCGTACGCTTTGCAGCACGCTGCGCGGCCTGACCCAGATGCGGTCCAGCGCGAACAGCGGCCGGCCCGAGGGAAACGTGGAAGGCGAGGGCGTTTCCTTGAAGTAGGCGTGCAGCCACCGCAACGGCCGGCCCCACAGAAACCATTCGTTCAGATCCCCGGCCAGTACGGTGGTCATCACCTCGTCGTCCTCGAAGGCGCGTAACAGGCGCTTGATCTGGGTGCGGCGTTCGGCCGGCAGCAGGCCCAGATGCGTGGCGATCACGCGCAACGGCCGGCCGTCGCAATCCAGTTCCAGATCGAGCGCCCCGCGCGGCTCGCGCTTCGGCACGCTGAGGTCGATACGGCGCACGGTGCGCACGGCCGGGCGCGACAGTACCGCATTGCCGTAGGCGCCGTGTTTGGGGTGTTCGAGCGTGGGCCCCGCGACCGGCTCGTAGCCGGCCGCTTCGGCGAGGTAGCCCAGCATGTCGAAGCCGCGCGCGCCCAGTTGCACCTCCTGCAAGGCGACGACGTCGGCGTCGATCTCGCGCAGCACGGCGAGGATGCGTTCCGGCAGATAACGCCGGTCGCGGCCGATGGCGAGATGGATGTTGTACGAAACGATGCTGACCGGCGCGCCGCTCGGCAGCGCGTGCGCATCCGCATGGCTGCCGCCGTGCTCGCCTGCGATCGATCGATGGTTTTCGTAAGTCATTCCGTACGCGGCGTTTTTGCCGCCTGTGCAAAAGCGCATGCAAAGCCTACGCCCTTACCGGGGCGGGGCCGATTTGGCAGGCGTGCGCGGAACGCTCATACTTCCCCGCCCCGTTTCAGTTTGCAGCGCCATGAGCGAAGAGCCGCACACCGAAGAATCGTCCACCGAGGAACGCTACATCCCGCCGCCGCCCTCCGAGCGCTCGCTGATGATCATGCGCGTGGTGTTCGCGCTGCTCGGCGCGGCCGCCTTCGGCGGCGTGTGGGTCATCACCGGTACGCTCGCCGCGCCCTGGCGGATCGGACTGTGCCTGCTGGTGTCGGCGCCTTTTCTGCTGATTCCCGATCTGCTGCGGGACAAGTCGAAGGCGCCGCCCGGCTTCAAGCCGCGCAAGTGGGAAGACGAGGACGACTAGGGCGGAACCGATGGCCGTGAACCTCGATGCGTCGCGGGCGCTGCGCGACGCCTTCGGCGCTTTCCCCACCGGGGTCGCGATCGTCACCACCCTGGACGGCAACGGCGCGCCGGTCGGCGTCACCGTCAATTCCTTCGCCTCCTTGTCCCTGCAGCCGCCGCTGGTGAACTGGTCGCTCAACGCCCGTTCGCCCAGCCGGCCGGCGTTCGAGCGGGCGCGCGTGTTCGCGGTGAACGTGCTGGCGCACGAGCAGGTGGAGCTCTCGCGGCGTTTCGGAACCTCCGTGCCCGACAAGTTCAAAGGGGTGGCGATGCGCGCCGGCCTGGAGGGCGTGCCGGTGCTGGAAGGCGTGACGGCGAGTTTCGAATGCCGGGTGGTCGCCTGCCATCCCGGCGGCGATCACATATTGTTCATCGGCGCGGTGGAGCGTTTCGCGCACGATGCGGCGCGGCCGCCGCTGGTTTTCCACGCCGGCGCCTACCGCGCGGTAGGCGATTTCCTCGGCTGAGGACGGGCGTCGAAATTGCACGCCGTGCCCGTCGTGGAACGGGCCGCGGGCCACGGCTCGTGGTCCGCTTTCGCACGACGCGTTTTTGAGATCGTTTCGCCGGTGCGGACTGCCCGTCACGCTCAAATGGTGGTAGGGTCCCACAGATGGAACGCGTAGTCCGGCTGGCGCGGGAACGCCGGCGGAAAGCGGTGTTCGTATGCGTGTGCAAGGCGTTGCGCAGGGATGGTGGCGGGCGCGCCTTTCCGGATCATGCAACGTGCCTCGCGAAATTTGACAGGGATGGCGCAGTCGCTGAACATTGCACACAGTAAGAATACTGTTTCACTATCCGGAATTTACGCCCGCATTCGGGCGGACGCCGGAATCCCAAGGAGTTCAGCATGGCCAAAATGAGAGCCGTTGACGCCGCGGTGCGCGTATTGGAGCTGGAAGGCATCGAGCAGGCCTTCGGCGTCCCGGGCGCGGCGATCAACCCCTTCTACAACGCGATGAAGCTGCGCGGCAGCATCGCCCATATTCTCGCCCGCCACGTCGAGGGCGCGTCCCACATGGCCGAGGGCTATACGCGCGCCAAGGCCGGCAACATCGGCGTCTGCATCGGCACTTCCGGTCCTGCCGGCACCGACATGATCACCGGCCTCTATTCCGCGCAGGCCGATTCGATCCCGATCCTGTGCATCACCGGTCAGGCGCCGCGCGCCCGTCTCTACAAGGAAGACTTCCAGGCCGTCGACATCGAATCGATCGCCAAGCCCGTCACCAAGTGGGCCGTCACCGTGCGCGAGCCGGCGCTGGTGCCGCGCGTCTTCCAGCAGGCCTTCCACATCATGCGTTCCGGCCGTCCCGGCCCGGTGCTGATCGACCTGCCGCTCGACGTGCAGACCGCCGAGATCGAGTTCGATCCGGACACCTACTCGCCGCTGCCGGTGTACAAGCCGACGGCCACCCGCGCGCAGGCCGAGAAAGCCATCGACATGCTGTGCCAGGCCAAGCGTCCGCTCATCGTCGCGGGCGGCGGCATCATCAACGCCGACGCGGCGGACCTGCTGGTGAAGTTCGCCGAGCTCACCGGCGTGCCCGTCGTCCCGACGCTGATGGGCTGGGGCTGCATCCCCGACAACCATCCGCTCATGGCCGGCATGGTGGGCTTGCAGACCTCGCACCGCTACGGCAACGCCTCGATGCTCGCCTCCGACTTCGTGTTCGGTATCGGCAACCGCTGGGCGAACCGTCACACCGGCTCGATCGAGGTTTACACCAAGGGCCGCAAATTCATCCACGTGGACATCGAGCCGACCCAGATCGGCCGCGTGTTCTGCCCCGACTACGGCATCGTCTCCGACGCCAAGGCCGCGCTGGAGCTGTTCATTGAAGTGGCCCAGGAGCGCAAGAAGGCCGGCAAGCTGCCCGACTGGTCGCGCTGGGCGCGCCAGTGCCAGGAGCGCAAGCGCACCATGCTGCGCAAGACCGACTTCGACAACGTGCCGATCAAGCCGCAGCGCGTCTATCAGGAGATGAACCGCGCCTTCGGCGACGACGTCTGCTACGTCTCGACCATCGGCCTGTCGCAGATCGCCGCGGCGCAGTTCCTCAAGGTGCAGAAGCCGCGTCACTGGATCAACTGCGGCCAGGCCGGCCCGCTCGGCTGGACCATCCCGGCGGCGCTCGGCGTCGTGGCTGCCGATCCCACCCGCAAGGTCGTGGCGCTCTCCGGCGACTACGACTTCCAGTTCCTGATCGAGGAGCTGGCGGTGGGCGCGCAGTTCAACCTGCCGTACATCCATGTGCTGGTCAACAACGCCTACCTCGGCCTCATCCGCCAGGCGCAGCGTGCCTTCGACATGGATTACCAGGTGCAGCTGTCTTTCGAGAACATCAACGCGCCGGAAATGAACGGCTACGGTGTGGACCACATCGCCGTTGCCGAGGGCCTGGGCTGCAAGGGCATCCGCGTGTTCAAGCCCGAGGACATCTATCCGGCCTTCATGAAGGCGCAGGAGTGGGTGAAGGAGTACAAGGTCCCGGTCGTGGTCGAGATCATCCTCGAGCGCGTGACCAACATCGCCATGGGTCCGGAAATCGACAACATCACCGAGTTCGAGCCCGTCATCGACCTCGAACCGGAAATCAGCCTGGACCCCGAGGACAAGGTCACCGCTTAAGCCGGATCATGGGCGGGATCGCGTCCCGCCCTTAAGATCGAGGGCTGTCGGTGCCGGACGGTGCGCGCCGTCCGGCCGGAAACGCGAGCGAGGCGGGAAGGGAGCGCTCCCTTCCCGCTTCCGCGTTTTCCGTGCAGCCCCATAACTTAGTCACATCGCGTCAGGAGCCATGCAATGCCTAAATTTGCTGCCAATCTGACCATGCTCTACAACGAAGTGGATTTCCTCGACCGCTTTGCCGCGGCCGCGAAGGACGGCTTCAAGGGCGTGGAATATCTTTTCCCTTATGCCTACCCCAAAGAGCAACTCGCCGAGAAGCTCAAGCAGCACGGCCTGACCCAGGTGCTGCACAACCTGCCGGCGGGGGATTGGGCCAAGGGCGAGCGCGGCATCGCTTGCCATCCGGACCGCGTGAACGAATTCCAGGAAGGCGTCGGCAAGGCGATCGAGTACGCCACGGCGCTGGGCTGCAAACAGGTGAACTGCCTGGCCGGCATCGCGCCCCAGGGCGTTGACGCGGCCAAAGTGCGCGAGACCTTCGTCAACAACCTCAAGTTCGCGGCCGCCGAGCTGGAGAAGGCCGGCATCAAGCTGCTGATCGAGCCGATCAACACCTTCGACATCCCCGGCTTCTACCTCAGCACCACCAAGCAGGCGCTGTCGATCATGGACGAGGTCGGTTCGAAGAACCTGTACCTGCAGTACGACATCTACCACATGCAGCGCATGGAAGGCGAGCTGGCCAAGACGATCGAGAACAACCTCTCGCGCATCGCCCACCTGCAGCTCGCGGACAACCCGGGCCGCAACGAACCGGGCACGGGCGAGATCAACTACGGCTTCCTGTTCGATTTCATCGACCGCATCGGTTATCAGGGCTGGATCGGCTGCGAATACAAACCCAAGGGTGAAACCAGCGCCGGTCTCGGCTGGGCCAAGCAGTACCTTGCTTAACCTCCACAGACACTAAAGGAAGGACAACCATGAAAGTCGGATTCATCGGCACTGGCATCATGGGCGCCCCGATGGCGGGCCATCTGATCAAGGGCGGTCACGAGCTTTATCTGTACGACGTCAAAGCCGTTCCGGAAGACCTGATCCAGGCCGGCGGCAAGCGCTGCGGCAGCGGCAAGGAAGTGGCGCAGAACGCCGAGGTCATCATCACCATGGTGCCCGACACGCCTCACGTCGAAGAGGCGCTGTTCGGCAAGAACGGCGTTGCCGAAGGCCTGTCGCCGGGCAAGATCGTGATCGACATGAGCTCGATCTCGCCCATCGAGACCAAGGTGTTCGCCAAGAAGATCAACGACCTGGGCTGCGAATACATCGACGCCCCGGTGTCCGGCGGCGAAGTCGGCGCCAAGGCCGCGACGCTGACCATCATGTGCGGCGGCAAGCAGGAAGTGTTCGACAAGGTGAAGCCGCTGTTCGAGCTGATGGGCAAGAACATCACCCTGGTGGGCGACAACGGCGCTGGCCAGATCACCAAGGTGGCGAACCAGATCATCGTCGCCCTGAACATCGAAGCGGTGGCCGAAGCGCTGCTGTTCGCCTCCAAGGCTGGTGCGGATCCGGCCAAGGTGCGTCAGGCGCTGATGGGCGGCTTCGCCAACTCGCGCGTGCTGGAAGTGCACGGCGAGCGCATGATCAAGCGCACCTTCAACCCGGGCTTCCGCATCGAGCTGCACCAGAAGGACCTCAACCTCGCGCTCACCGGCGCGCGCCAGCTGGGCCTGAGCCTGCCGGCCACGGCCCTGGCGCAGCAGCTCTTCCAGTCCTGCGCCGCGCACGGCGGGGCGGGCTGGGACCACTCCGCGATCGTGCGCGCGCTCGAGATCGCCGCGAACCACGAAGTGGCCAAAGAAGGCAACTGATCCGCTGGGCATCGGTCTGCGCGAAAGCGGCGCCTCCGGGCGCCGCTTTTTTTATGCGCGCAATCCCAGTCTTCACCCGACTGCGGCGACGGGACCGCGTCGGCGGGAAGCGCGTCGTTTCAGGCAAGTGACTGAACGACAAGCCTTTGCTGAGGACGGCGGGTGTCGCGGCGACAATCCGTGTGGCCTGGCGCGTTTTTCGCTCGGTTTCCTTGCTGGCAGCAGCGGAACTGAGGGATATGGAAGATCTCGCGCACATCGTCGTCTATCCCGCGGCGCTTCCGGGCTGGGAAGTGCTCGTTCCCGGTTGCGAAGAGCCGGAGTGCTTCGACGACCGCGCCGCCGCGCTTGCCTATGCGCACGGCGTCGCCGAAGCGCTGCGCCCCTGCCGCATTCAGGTCGAAGATTGGTACGGCCACATCGAGTGCGAATGGACGCTCTCAACGGAGCCTGCCGCTGCGACCTGAGCAAGCGCTAACACCGCAAGGTTTGGCGCAAAAGCCTGGGATTCGAACGCTTCGCGCAACGTTCCAAATTCCGCATTCCTGCTCATCATTCCTGGCCGTCACGAGGGCGCGGGTGAACTTTCTCACCGCCGGCTTGCACCGGGCGCGCCAAACTGCCTGTCGGCCGTTCCAATAAGCTCGAAGAAAGGTCCGAACGTGTTCGGTTTGCATCGCGCGAAGGTCGTCGATTCGTACGACCCGCAAGGTGAGTTGCGTCTGCGCCTGCTGGTGCCCGACGTGCTGGGCGACCGCACCATCTGGGCATGGCCGTGGGTGAGCGGTCCGTGCCTGAGCGCGCCCGAGGCGGGAAGCAGTGTGTGGGTCTGGTTCGAAGAAGACGACGTCGAGCGCGCGCTCTGGCTCGGCGCCGTTCCCCTTTGAACCGAACGGGCGGCGTCATCCGCCCTTTCGCCGCAAGTAAAAAAACCGGCGGACCCTAAAGGCTGCCGATATAATCGGCCGCAATAAAACCAAGAAAGCAAAAAAGCAGATCAACAAACAATAAGCTCGGGGAGGTAGAGCTGTGAGGGCCGTCATGCTGACGGGAGCGGCCGCTCTCGTCCTGTCCGGCTGCGCGGGTGTCTTGCGCAGCCACGATTCCGAAATGAGCGTCACGCTGCAGTCCGCGATGAGCGGCCAGGTGGACAAGGCGCTCGAAATCCTCGAATCCAACAACAAGTTCGACAAGAACTTTCTCTACTTCCTCGAGAAGGGCGAACTGCTGCGGCTCAAGGGCGCCTACGCCGAATCGCGCGACGCCTGGCTGAGCGCGGACGAATTCGTGCGCCAGTGGGAGGAAGAGGCGAAGCATTCTCCCGAAAAGCTGCTCGGCAACATCGGCGCGGTGCTCATCAACGACAAGACGCGGCGTTACGACGGCGCCGACTACGAGAAGGTCGCGCTCGCCGCGAGACTGGCGTTGGATCACGCTGTCCTGGGCGACTGGGACAACGCCCGCATCGAAGTGCGCAAGATGCACGAACGCGAGGCGGTCATCGCCGAGTTCCGTGCCCGCGAAGTCGAAAAGCTCAAGGAACAGGCCGAAGCCAAGAACATCAGGACGCAGGTCGAGGATCTGAAGGGCTATCCGGTCGAACTGCTCAACAGTCGCGAAGTCACCGGCCTGCGGAACAGCTATCAAAGCGCTTTCGGCCATTACCTTGCCGGCTTCGTGTACGAAGTGTCCGGCGAGCCGGGCCTGGCCGCCGCGGGCTACCGGCAGGCGATCGAGCTGCGCCCCGATGTGCCGATGCTGAAGCAGGCGCTGGCCGGTCTGGACCGCCGCGTGCGCCGTCCCAATCCCAAGTTCACGGACACGCTGATCGTCGCCGAAAGCGGCAAGGTGCCGGCGCTCAAGTCGGTCACGATTCCGATTCCGGTGCCCGGCCCGCATGGCTTCCAGTTCGTACCGACCTCCTTCCCCACGATCGATTCCATCCAGTCCGGCGCCGTGCCCACCGCGCTGCGCCTCGAGAACGGAAAGAGCGTCGATCTGCACGGCGTGACCAGCTTCGACAGCATGGCTCGCCGGGAGCTGCGGGACAACCTGCCCGGCATTATCGTGCGCGGCACGCTGCGCGCCATCGCCAAGGGCGCGATGCAGCAGGCCGTCGCCAGGAACGACAACACCGGGTTTGCCGGGCTGCTGATGATGGCCGCGAACTTCGTCACCGAATCGGCCGACGAGCGCATGTGGCGCAGCCTGCCGGGGCAGGTCGCGCTCGGTCGCGCGTTACTGCCGCCGGGCAAGCACACCGCCGAGCTGATGACCAGTCACGGACCGCGACGGGTCGAGTTCGAAGTGAAAGGGCCGTACTCGATCGTCGTGCTGCGCACCTCCGAGCTGGGCAACGTCTTCGTCGCGCAGGCGGTGACGCCTGAAATCGCGCAAGCGAAGTTCGTCGAACCCAAGCCGGAGCCGGCGCGCGGCAAGCGCGTGAAGCCGGCCGCCAAACCCGTGACCGCCGCGCCTTCCAAATCCTGACCGGAGAACCGTCCATGAAAAGAAGCCTGTTTGCGCTGCTGCTGTGCGTTCCGCTCTTGGCGGGGGCGCAGAGCATCGCATCGAAAATCGAACAGATGGGCGAGATGCGCTATGTGCGCGTCGCGGCCCTGAAGAGCGCGGTGCGTGACGGCCTGCTGAAAGTGCAGATGGAGCTCTACAACGAGGACCACGGCCAGCAGGTGGTGCACTGGCGCGTGCGCTGGCTCGACGAAGACGGCTTCCAGGTCGGGGGCGACGAGCCCTGGAAGCAGGAGCTGCTGCACGGGCGACAGACCCGCGTCTTCCAGACGGTCGCGCCGAGCCGCCGCGCGGCGGACTTCAAGATCGAGCTGCAGAGCCCGGAGAACAACGCGTACTCCGGTTCGGCGGACGCCTATCAGTAACCCCTTAGCACGGAGTGAACCATGAAACTGCGTTTGATCGCGCTGGCCGGCTTGTGTGCACTGGCGACCGGTTGTGCCACCAACTCGCCCATCGTCGGAGGCAACGTCCAATACGGCGACGCCAAAGCCGTTGAAACGGTCACCAACGAGTTCGGCTCGACCGATCTGCAGATGATGGCCGAGGCGATGACCCGTTCCATGCTTCAGTCCCGCGTCATCACGCGCGCCAAGGAGCGTCCGCTCATCACCGTCGCCGACGTGAAGAACAAGACCGGCGAATACATCGACACGCGCGCCATCACCAACAGCATCCGCACCCAGCTCCTCAAGAGCGGCGACGTGCGTTTCGTGACGGACATCGCCGACATGAAGGCGCAGACGGACGAACTCGCGCGCCAGAACCAGTCCGGGCTCTACAAGAAGAGCACGACGGCGAAGATGGGGCGCATGGTCGGCGCGCAATACCGCCTCGAAGGCGAGATCACGTCCATCGTCAAGCGCACGTCCGACATCAAGGACGTGTACTACAAGCTGTCGATGATCCTGACCGACATCGAGTCGGGCACCATCGAATGGGCGGAAGAGAAGGACATCCGCAAGACTTCCCGCCGCTGAGGAGAACGCAAATGAGGCATCTGCTCGCCGCGCTGTTCCTCGCCCTGTCCACGGTCGCCGCGGCGCAGCAGGCGCCGCGCATCGCCGTGACCGACCTCGCCTACGAGGAACAGGTCGCGCGCTACTTCCAGTACACCCGCTTCCAGGGCAAGAGCTCGCACCGTGAAAGCGAGCGCTACGCCGACAGCGACTATTCGTCTCGCGGATCGGCGCGGTCCTCGGGCCGCACCGAAATCGACTACGAGAGCATTTCCGGCGACATCGTCTATATCGATCGCGGTGAATTGCGCAAGTTCACCGCCGATATCAAAGGCGAAATGCTGAAGAGCGGCGTGTACCGCGTCGTGCAGGCGAAACCCTATACCGCGAAGGACAACGAAAAGCTGTACGACGTCATCGACCGCATCAAGAAGGGCTACTTCCCCAACGCCGATTACGTGCTGTTCGGTTCCATCACCAGCGTCGAGCCTCGGCGCGAGCTCAATCCGATCCAGGGATCGGATGCGATCTCGGCGAGCCTGTCGATGGAACTGGTGGCGGAATTCAGCCTGATCGACACCAAGACCTATGAAGTGAAGGCCGCCTTCTCCGCCATGGGCGAGGGGCAGGACATGCGTCTGCTCAAAGATCCGGGCCAGGTCGCGCATCTGTCCCGCGGCAAGGTCATGCGCGAAGTGGCGCAGAGCCTGGGCGTTGACGTGGCGACGCAGCTCGAAGAGCAGTTCAATCCCGGCGCGGCGCGCCGCGCTCGCGGGGACCGCTATCGCGAAGAAACGATCGAACGCCGCGAGGAGCGCATCATCGAGTATCGATGAGCCCGATCCGGGAGGCAAAAAAGGGCGCCGCACGGCGCCCTTTTTCATGGGCGTTCGGGATCGCGCAGCGTGAGCCGCCTCAGCAGCGAGACGCCTGCGACGACCGCTATGGCGCCCAGAAGCATCGTCCCGGCGAAGCGGAAGCCGTCGACGTAGATGTCTAAGAGCTCGAGTATCCAGACGGCGGGCACGGTCGGAATCGCCAGCGCGAACAGCGTGCAGACGATCACGGAAACGAAGGTGAAAAGACGCGCGAGCGACGGCGGCAGCGTGTTCTTCGGCGCAACGAAGGAAGAACCTTCGATCCAGTGCAGCAGCGAATCGATGACGCGCGGCCGGCGCTTCTGATCGGTGTGCCAATAGCTCGCGTGAGCCGTGAAGAAACCGAACACGCCCTGCGTGGAGATCTCGTGGTGTTCGAGCGCGAGTCCGCCGACGTTGACGGGCGGCGGACCGGCGAGGAGATCGATCGGGCCAGCGACCAGATCCTGCACTTCGGAGATGTTGATCCACGGCACCGCGCGCGCGAGCGGGCGCGGATTGACGGGCACGATATAGGGCCACGGGGCCACGTACTTGTTGGCGGGGCAGCCGCGGGGGAGGAAACCCTTCAAGGCTTGAAAAGCCCAGCCGC
>QGUL01000321.1 GCA_003242425.1 Pseudomonadota bacterium
GGCATGGTGGCTCCCGCCCGGATCGCGATAGCCCTCGAGGAGGCTCGCGATCGCCTCGCGTTGCGGACCGGGGATGGCCTCGTCCATCAGGCCGCGCAGGGAGCGGTAGAGCAAACTGCCGCCGGTCCAGACGATGTTCGCCGCCACCGCCAGCGCGATCACGGGATCCAGGCGCCACCAGCCGGTGAAGGCCACTGCGCCGACGGCGGCGACCACGCCCACCGACGTCCAGACGTCCGTCATCAGATGGCGCGCATCGGCTTCCAGCGCGATCGAGCGGTGCAGCATCGCCTGACGCAGCAGGATGCGCGCGACCGCGAAGTTGATGAACGAAGCGAGCATCGACACCGCCACCCCCAGACCGGCACGGTCGATGGGCCGCGGTTCGATGAAGCGCTTCACCGCCGCATAGGCGATCGCCGCGGCGGCGATCAGGATGAGCAGCCCTTCGAAGGCGCTGGCGAGGTACTCCGCCTTGCTGTAGCCGTAGGCATGTTCCTCGGTCGGCGGCCGCGCGGCGAGGATGAGCATGCTGAGCGTTACCAGCGCCGCGGCGAGGTTGACGAGCGATTCGAGCGCGTCCGACAGCAGGCCGACCGAATCGGTGAGCCACCATGCCAGCAGCTTGAGCAGGATGGTCGCGCCCGCCGCGCCGACCGAAAGCCACGCGAAGCGCGCGAGCGGCGGGCGCATGTACGGTGTTGCGTGTTCAGCGGACACGGACGACCACCCAGGCGCCGAGCATGACGAGACCGAGCCACGTCAGCACGATGAACGCTGCAGCCGTGCGGCTGCGGGGGCGCGTGCCGCTCGCGGCTTCCTGCGCGCGGCGGCGCGCCCGTTCCATGACCGGCGCCGGGGTCAGTCGCACGGCCAGTGCCAGCGCAAGCGGCAACAGGATCAGTTCGTCGAGCAGGCCCAGTACGGGAATGAAATCGGGCACGGGATCGATGGGCGAGAGCGCATAGCCGACCGCGAAAGCCACCACCGCCTTGGCATACCAGGGCGTGGCCGGGTCGCGTGCGGCGTAGTAGAGCGCCATCGTCTCGCGCTTCAATCGATGCGCGTGGTCTCGCAGGCGTTGGAGCAAAGGCGGCCTCCCATCGCAATCCGGGCTTCGATTTTAAGTGCCAAATCCCGCCGCGATCCGACCCAAATCAATCCGCCGCGGTCAGCGTGCCGGCGGTGCGGGTTTCTGCCAGGCAAGGTCGGCCACGCCCGCGCGCCGGTTGAGCACGCGCGCGAGAATGAACAGCAGATCGGAGAGCCGGTTCAAGTAGACGCGCGCATGCGGCGAGACGTGCTGACTGCGGCCGAGCGCGACCAGCGCGCGTTCGGCGCGACGGCAGACAGTGCGCGCGAGATGCGCCAGCGCCGCGGCGCGCGTGCCGCCGGGGAGGATGAATTCCTTGAGCGGCGGCAGATCGGCGTTGTAGCGGCCGATCAGCGTTTCCAGTTGCGCGACGTGATCCGCCTGAACCAGTGCGTGGCCGGGAATGGAAAGCTCGCCGCCCAGATCGAACAGCCGGTTCTGGATCGAGCGCACCACCTCCTGCACGTCCTCGGGCAGCGCTTCCGCGGCGAGCAGGCCGAGGACCGCGTTGAGCTCGTCCACGTCGCCGAGCGCGACGATGCGCGCATCGTCCTTGGCGACGCGCGAGCCGTCGCCGAGCCCGGTCTCGCCGTTGTCGCCGGTGCGTGTGGTGATCCTGGAAAGACGGTGTCCCATATCGCTTCGCTCGAGGCGCGGCGACTATAGCACGCGCCGCGCGGCCGCCGCGCGCGGCACGCGGATTGCCCGCTCCACGGCACCGCGAGGCCGCTCATGCACGATGCCCACAGTTTGTTGCAATCGACGACGTCCGGTTCCGCGCGCCTGCGCGATCGTCGCGGCTCGGCGTCATGAATGGGCGGCTGCTGTCGGCGACGGCAGTCGTCGCGCTTGTGCTCGCTTGTTCCGCTTTCGACGCCGGGGCTTACTTCGATCTGCGATATCTCAAGCACCGGCAGGCCGCCGTCCCGACGCACGACGCCACAGCTCGCTCGTCGACCGCGATCGTCTCTTCTGTGCTGCGTCGCATGTACCGCCACCTCGTTGCCGGGCGGCGAAAACCGTTTCCTGGATCACCCCGGAGGAGCCGCGATGGAAGCAAGCTCGTTGCCTCAGCGCCCCGTGCCGCATGAAATGCGGCAGGCATGCGGACGGCATCTGCTGTGCTGGCTGCTCGGCGTTTGCGCGCTGCTGCACGCCTGTCTGGCGCATGCCGAGTTCGATCACAGCCACAAGACCTGGAATGCGCTGCTGCAGCGAAGCGTCGTGCCCTTGAACGAGAACAAGGCGACGGCCGTGCGCTACAACCGCCTGGGCGGGCATAACGCGCGGCATGCGCTCGACTGGTACCTCGGCGCGCTTTCCGCGGTGCCGGCGTCCGAATTCAACGGCTGGCGCCGCGCCGAGCAGCTCGCCTTTCTCATCAATGCCTACAACGCCCATGCCGTGAAGCTGGTGCTGGACCATTACCCGATCCATTCCATCAAGGACGTGGAAGGAGTGATCGGCGACCCCTGGCAACGCCGCTTCTTCAGTCTGCTCGGCGCCGAACGCAGTCTCGAGGAGCTCGAACAACTGATCGGCGCCTTCGCCGAGCCGCGGGTGCACTTCGCGCTCTACCGTGCGGCCGCCGGCTGTCCCATGCTGCGCAACGAAGCCTATGTGGCCGAGCGCCTGGAGGCTCAACTGGAGGAGCAGGCGAGGCAATTTCTGGCCGATGGCACGCGCAACCGCTTCGACGTGCGCACCCGGACTGCCCTGGTATCGCCGATCTTCGAGTGGTACGCGGACGCGTTCACGCGCGCGGCCGGTTCGGTGAAGGCCTATCTCGCGCGCTATGCCGATGCGCTCGCGCCGGGTCCGGAAGCGCGCCGGCCTCGACGATCCAGGGATTTGAGGCGAAAGAACTGCCATAAGACTGGCG
>QGUL01000322.1 GCA_003242425.1 Pseudomonadota bacterium
GGCCGGGTCCACGTCGCGCATGAGCCGGCCGATGTACTGCATCTGACGCCGGCGCGCCTCGTGCTTGGTGATGCGTCTGGCTTCCAGCACCGCATCGCGCAGGCTGTCGGGCATGTCGATGTCGTCCAGCTGTTCGGGGCTGAGATCGACCAGCGCTTCGCCGAGCGACTGCAGGGCGAGCATCTCCTTCTTGCGGCGCGTCTTGCTGGGCTTTTCGTCTTTGTCGTACATGGTCGGTGCGCTACCGGGGAGCCCGTATAATAACGGCCAATCCCGCCACATTCGACTTCCCGTACGAGCATGTCTAAGGACCGCTTCGCCTACACGCTGGACAGCTTTCGCGACATCATCGAGGACGTGCTGCGCCGGGCGCGGGAGAAGGGGGCGAGCGCCGCGGAGGCCGACGTCTCCGAAGGCTACGGACAGAGCGTGACGGTGCGGTGCGGCGAGGTCGAAACCATCGAGTACAATCACGACAAGGGCCTCGGCGTCACCGTCTACATCGGCAAGAAAAAAGGTTACGCCAGCACTTCCGATCTTTCGCCCAAGGCGATCGAGGACACCATCGACGCCGCCCTGTCCATCGCCCGTTTCACAGCCGAGGACGAGGCGGCCGGCCTCGCGGACCCCGAGCTCATCGTGCGCGAGTCGCGCGACCTCGATCTCTTCCATCCCTGGGACATTTCCGTGGAGGAGGCCATCGAGCTCGCGCGCGCCTGCGAAGCGGCCGCCTTCCGGCTCGACCCGCGCGTGACCAACTCCGAAGGCGCGACGGTGAGCGCGCAGCAGTCGCAGTTCATCGCCGGCAACACTGCGGGCTTTCTGGACGGGTTCCGCAGCTCGCGCCATTACATCTCCTGCGCCGTCATCGCCAGCGAAGGCGACCAGATGCAGCGCGACGACTGGTATTCCTCGGAGCGCTGTCCGGCCGACCTCGCCAAGGCCGAAGCCATCGGCGACTACGCCGGCCGGCGGGCGCTGGCGCGGCTGCGCAGCCGCAAGATCAGCACGCGCGAGGCGCGGGTGCTGTTCGAAGCGCCGGTGGCCAACGGACTGCTGTCGCATTTCGTCAGCGCGGCGAGCGGCGGCAGCCTCTATCGCAAAGCTTCCTTCCTGCTCGACAGCCTCGGTCAGCAGGTGTTTTCGCCCATCGTCCAGATCCGCGAGGAGCCGCATCTGCCTCGCGGGCACGCCAGCACCTATTTCGACGACGACGGCGTGGCCACGCAGCCGCGCGACGTCGTCAAGGACGGGATGCTGCAGGGTTACTTCCTCAGCGTCTATTCCGCGCGCAAGCTCGGCATGCGTACGACCGGCAACGCGGGCGGCTGCCACAACCTCATTCTCGCGCCGGGCGAGCACGACTTCGAAGGCATGTTGAAACAGCTCGGCACGGGGCTGCTCGTGACCGAACTCATGGGACAGGGCATCAATCTGGTGACCGGCGACTATTCGCGCGGCGCGTTCGGCTATTGGGTGGAGAACGGCGAAATCCAGTATCCCGTCGAGGAAATCACCATCGCCGGAAACCTGCGCGACATGTACCGCAACATTCTCGCCGTAGGCAACGACACGGTGGTACGCGGCGCGCGCCGCTGCGGCTCGATCCTGATCGACGGCATGACCATCGCCGGGAACTGAACCGCAACAAAGGGGGAGGGGAAGTGAAGCGTCGTTCGTTCCTGAAGAGCGCTGGCGCGGGCCTTGCGCTCGCGGCGCCCGCTGTGGCACGTGCGCAGTTGCCGGAACTGCATTGGCGCCTGGCTTCGAGTTTCCCCAAGAGCCTCGACGCCCTGTACGGCGCCGGCGCGAACTTCGCCCAGCGCATCGCGCAACTCACCGAAGGGCGGTTCCAGATCCGGGTTTTCGCCGCCGGCGAGATCGTGCCGCCGCTGCAGGTGCTGGATGCGGTGCAGAGCGGCACCGTCGAATGCGGCCACACCGCGAGCTACTACTACGTCGGCAAGCATCCGGCCTTCGCCTTCGACACGACGCTGCCCTTCGGCCTCAACGCGCGGCAGCAGAACGCCTGGATGTACGAGGGCGGCGGCATCGAACTGCTGCGCGAACTGTTCGCGCGCTACAACTGCGTGCAGTTTCCGGCCGGCAACACCGGCGCCCAGATGGGCGGATGGTTCCGCAAGGAAGTGAACAGCCTCCAGGACCTCAAAGGGCTCAAGTTCCGCATCGCGGGCATCGCCGGGCAGGTGCTCGCCAAACTCGGCGTGGTACCGCAGCAGATCCCCGGAAGCGAGCTCTACCAGGCGCTGGAGCGCGGCACCATCGACGCCGCCGAATGGGTCGGTCCCTACGACGACGCCAAGCTGGGCTTCGTCAAAGTCGCGCCGTATTACTACTACCCGGGCTTCTGGGAAGGCTCGGCGCAGCTCTCTATTCTCGTCAACGCCCAGAAGTGGGCCGAACTGCCCGAACCCTACAAGGTGGCGGTCGAACTGGCGGCCGCGGAGACGAACGTGCGCATGAACGCGCAATACGACGTGCGCAACCACGACGCACTGCGGGAACTGGTGCAGGCGGGCGCGCGCTTGCGCGCGTTCCCGCGTCCCGTCATGGAAGCGGCCTACCGTGCGGCGTTCGAGCTCTACGACGGACTCGCCGCCGCCGATCCGCTGTTCAAAAAGATCTACCTTTCCTGGCGCAAGTACCGCGACAGCAGCCATCTGTGGTTCCGGGTCGCAGAGCAGACCTTCGACAGTTTCGTCTACGCCGAAGCGCGTAAGCGCGTCGGCGGCCGCGGGTAACGCGCTCGCCGTCTGCAACGTCCAACCGCCGCGATCAATCTTTGTCGAAGCGCGCGCTGTCGGGGCGGAACTACGACACATGCGCGGACGTGCATGCATCGACAGTCCGAAGCGGGTCGAGCACATTGGGCTCGTCTTCCTGCAACTTCGATGTAATCAACGATGTACGCAGGAACCCTGACTCTTTGTCGTTTTTGCGGGGAACAGG
>QGUL01000323.1 GCA_003242425.1 Pseudomonadota bacterium
AAGACGCAGTACTCCTTCTCCACCGATCCGAACCTGCGCGGTGCGCCCTCGGGCCACACCGTCAACATCCGCGAAGTGCGCCTGGCGGCCGGTGCGGAGTTCATCGTCATGATCTGCGGCGACATCATGACCATGCCGGGTCTGCCGAAAGTGCCGTCCGCGGAGAAGATCGACCTGGTCGACGGTAAGGTCGTCGGGTTGTTCTAAGCTTCCGTGAAGGTGGAACGCCGGGCACGTGCGCAAGCGCTTGCCCGGCATTTTCATAAGCGCCCCGGCCACTCGTAGCCGGGGAGAGCAAATAACGATTTTCATTGACTAGGAGACAACGCTATGGAGTTCGGATCACCTGAATTTTGGGCGGGGCTGATGAAGATCATCGGCATCAACATCGTCCTGTCCGGCGACAACGCCGTGGTCATCGCCCTGGCGGCGCGTTCGCTGCCGCCGCACCAGCAGAAAATCGCGGTCTGGGGGGGAGCCGGCGCAGCGATCGTGATGCGGATCATCCTGACCTTCTTCGCTGTGGCGTTGCTCGAACTGCCCTACCTCAAGCTCGCAGGTGCCGCACTCCTGTTGTGGATCGGTGTGAAGCTGCTGCTGCCCGAGGAGTCGGAGGAGGGCGGCGAAGAGGCTGCCAGCAGCTTTTGGGCGGCCATCCGGACCATCCTGATCGCCGACTTGGTGATGAGCCTGGACAACGTGATCGCCGTGGCGGCCGCGGCCAAGGGCAGCTTCCTGCTGCTCGTCATCGGTCTGGCGATCTCGATCCCGCTGGTCGTCTTCGGCAGCACCCTGCTGCTCAAGGTGATGGAACGCTTCCCGATCATCATCACCATCGGCGGCGGCCTGCTGGGCTTCGTCGCAGGCGAGATGGCGGTGACCGACCCGGCCATTGCCGACTGGGTCAGGTCGACCTTCACCACCGATGAAGCCGGCCATGCCTTCGTGGGCGGCGTGAAACTGGAGTACATCACGGGCATCATCGGCGCGATCATCGTGATTGCCATCGGCAAGGCGCTTGCCAAACGGCAAACCGAGAAAGAAAAACAAGTCGACCTGGCCGGTTGATCGGATCGGAGGGCGGCGCGAGCCGCCTTTCCACCTAAGAGACGAGGAGAACATTCATGAAAAAAATCCTGATAGCGGTTGACGGCTCCGAGTGCGCGCTGCGAGCGGTCAAGTACGTGATCGGGCTGCTGCCCAACCTCGCGAATGCCGAGCTGCATCTCATCAACGTCCAGCCCGCCCTGCCTGCGGACGTGAGCCGCTTCGTCAGCGCCGAGGACATCAAGAAGTTCCACCAGGACGAGGCGGCCAAGGAACTGAAGACCGCCCAGGAGGCTCTGGACGCTGCCGGCGCCAAGTACGCCACCCACATCGTCGTGGGGGATCCGGCCCAGTCCATCACCCGTTTTGCCGAGGAGAACGGCGTGGACCAGATCGTCATGGGCACCCACGGCCGGACCGGCCTGGCGGGGGTGGTGATGGGGTCGGTGGCGACCAAGACCCTGCACCTGTCCAAGGTGCCGGTCCTGGTTGTCCGGTAGGGCAATCCCCGACGCCTCGCGTCGGGCATACCCGAATTTCCAGGTGTACAAGCTGGAATTTTGGTGCACACTAGCGGCGCTGGCTCTCGGGCCGCGCCGCATACCCGGTTTTGCGGGCGGAGCATTGGTCGCAGGATTCGGCTTCGGGGCTTGATCGCGATCAAGCGTTTTGCGCGCAAAAGTAGGGAACAATACGGCGCAATAACGAGCCTTCAAAAGCCACCGCAGAGGTAGTTTCCCGCAAGGGAGCAGGTGGCCGGCACAGCAATCCACTTAAGGAGGAGTACTCATGACGTTTCGCACGCTCAAGCCGCTGCGATTGGCGGTAATTGCATCCGCTACGGCTGCAGCCTTTGCGGCAGCCCCCGCCCATGCCTGGGAACCGACCAAGACGGTGGAATTCATCGTTCCGGCCGGTACCGGCGGCGGTGCTGACCAGATGGCACGCCTCATCGACGGCATCATCAAGAAGCACAACCTGATGAAGCAGCCGATGGTGGTGATCAACAAGGCGGGTGGTGCCGGCGCGGAAGGCTTCATGGAGGTCAAGAATTCCAAGGGCGATCCGCACAAGATCATCATCACCCTGTCGAACCTGTTCACCACGCCCCTGGCGACCGGCGTTCCGTTCAACTGGCGTGACCTCACGCCCGTTGCGATGCTGGCGCTCGACCAGTTCGTGCTCTGGGTGAACAAGGACAACCCGGCCAAGACCGCGAAGGAATACATCGACATGGTCAAGGCCAACCCCGGCAAGTACAAGATGGGGGGCACGGGTTCCAAGCAGGAAGACCAGATCATCACGGTCGGTATCGAACAGCAGACCGGCGCCAAGTTCACCTACATCCCCTTCAAGGGCGGTGGCACGGTGGCGACCCAGCTGGTCGGCGGCCACGTCGACTCCTCGGTCAACAACCCCGCCGAGGCCGTTGCCCAGTGGCGCGGCGGCAACCTGAAGCCGCTCTGCGTGTTCGACAACGAGCGCATGCCGTACAAAGAGAAGGTCGCCGGCGACATGTCCTGGTACGACATCCCGACCTGCAAGGAAGCGGGCGTCGACATGGACTATGTGATGCTGCGTGGCATCTTCATGCCCGGGGGCGTGACCCAGGAGCAGGTCGACTACTACGTTGAGCTGTTCAAGAAAGTCCGCGAGACCCCCGAGTGGAAGGACTTCATGGCCAAAGGCGCCTTCAACCAAACCTTCATGACGGGCGAGGAGTTCAAGAAGTGGGTGGCGGAAGCCGAGGAAACCCACAAGGCGCTCATGAAGGCGGCGGGCTTCCTGGCCAAGCAGTAAGCTCGTGAAAGCATGCCGGTCCGCAAAGGACCGGCATACGGTAGTACTTCTGCCGCGGCCGGGGGGGGCCGCGGCTTTTTACAAGCCTCAGGATTCACATCATGCATGAGTCGAATG
>QGUL01000324.1 GCA_003242425.1 Pseudomonadota bacterium
CCGAAGTGTCTTCTCAGGGAGGGTTTCCCCCCTATGAGACCCTTCACGGCGCGGGGGCCGAACCGGTGGTTTTCATGATCGACCACTTCGTGGTGGGCGGTTTCTATCGCGTGCATACGGGCCGCGGCAAGGACGAGAATCTCAACGCGCCCGGCATGCATTTCGAGCCGCTGGCCTTCGAGGACTGCTGCTCCCAGCCGGACCCCTTCGCCGACGCGGACGCCACCCCCAACCGCTTCTACGCCTACGGCGTGGTGGCGCGGCTCGCGCTGCTCGCCGCCTCCATCGAATTGGAAGAAACCGCCCCGAGCGCATGAGACTCTGCTTCATCCTCGATCCGCTGCCGTCCATCAAACCCTACAAGGATTCCACCTACGCCATGATGGTGGAGGCCGTGCGGCGCGGCTACGAGCTGCACGTGATGATGCAGGAGGGGCTGATGTGGAAGGGCGGCCGGGTACTGGGCGGCGCAGCGCCGCTCACGCTGACCGGCGACGAGGAGGACTGGTACCGGCTCGGGCCCTCGCGCGAGACGGCGCTCGCCGAGTTCGACGCGGTGCTGATGCGCAAGGACCCGCCCTTCGACATGGAGTACGTCACCAGCACCTGGCTGCTGGAACGGGCTGTGGCCGAAGGCGCGCGCGTGTTCAACGATCCGCGCGCGATCCGCGACCACAGCGAAAAACTCGCGATCGCGGAGTTTGCGCAGTACACGGTGCCCACGCTGGTGACGCGGCTCGCCTGGGAAGTGCAGGCCTTCATCGACGAGCACCAGGACGTGGTGCTGAAACCGCTCGACGGCATGGGCGGCACCGGCATCTTCCGCGTCACGCGCCATGACCTCAACCGCAACGCCATCGTCGAGACGCTGTCGCACCACGGCCGCCGCACGATCATGGCGCAGCGCTTCATTCCCGAGATCACCGAAGGCGACAAGCGCGTGCTGCTGATCGGCGGCAAGCCCGTACCCTACGCGCTCGCGCGCATCCCCAAGCCGGGCGAGACGCGCGGCAACCTGGCCGCCGGCGGCACGGGCGTCGCGCGGCCCCTGAGCGCACGCGACCGCGAGATCGCCGAGGCGCTGGGCCCCGTCCTCGCCCGGCGCGGCCTGCTGCTGGTGGGCCTGGACGTGATCGGCGACTACATCACCGAAATCAACGTCACCAGCCCCACCTGCTTTCGCGAAATCGCGGCGCAGACCGGCTTCGATGTGGCGAAGATGTACATCGACGCGCTGGAAGAGGCGCTTGCGGCACGCAAAGCGCCCGAAGCCGGCTAGACTTGCACCATGGTCGGGATCCTGATCGTCAGCCACGGCGCCTTCGGCGAAGCGCTCATCCATTGCGCCAGTCACGTGCTCGGCAAGCGGCCCTTGCGCGTGCGCCAGGTGGGCGTGACCGTGCACGATGATCCCGATCTCATCCTGCCGGTGGCCCAAGAGCTCGTGAAGCAACTGGATGAAGGCCAGGGCGTGCTGGTGCTCACCGACATGATGGGCGCCACGCCCTCGAACATCGCCACGCGCCTGTACGTGCCGGGCAAGGTCGAGGTGCTGTCGGGCGCCAGCCTGCCGATGCTGGTGCGGGCGCTCACCTACCGCAACGAAGACCTCAGTACCGTGGTGGCAAAGGCGATGAGCGGCGGTCACGACGGCATCGTTCATCTCGTTCCTTCCGAGTCCAATGCCGCAACGGGAAGTTGAAATCATCAACAAGCTCGGGCTGCACGCGCGCGCTTCGGCCAAACTCACGCAGACCGCGAGCAAGTACAAATCCGAAATTTGGCTGTCGCGCAACGGCCGGCGGGTCAACGCCAAGAGCATCATGGGCGTGATGATGCTGGCCGCGGGCAAGGGCAGCCGCATCGAGATCGACGCCGAGGGCGAGGACGCGGAAGCCGCGCTCGCCGCGCTGGTCGAGCTCATCGGCAATCGCTTCGGCGAGGCCGAATAGAGCGGGGGGCGCGTGAGCCAGGCCGAACTCGACATCCCGCAGATTCCGGCGACGGCTTCCACCGGCGCGAGCTTCACCCTGCACGGCGCCGGCGCTTCGGCCGGCATCGCCATCGGCTACGCCCATCTGCTGACCGCCGCGCGGCTTGAAGCGCCGCGCTACGAAATCGACGCGCGCGACGTCGAGGCGGAAATCGAGCGTTTCGATCGCGCGGTGCGGCAGGTGCGCGACGAACTGACCGCGCTGCACGCCGCCGTACCGAGCAGCGCCCCGCCGGAAATGGCGGCCTTCCTCAACCTGCACCGCATGATCCTCGACGACACCATGCTGTCGGAGGTGCCGCGCGAGCTCATCCGCGCCCGCCGCTACAACGCCGAGTGGGCGCTGCTCCACCAGATGGAAGCGCTGGTGCAGCGTTTCGAGGAAGTCGAGGACCCCTACCTGCGCGAGCGCGGCGCGGATGTGCAGCAGGTCGCCGAACGGGTGCTCAAGGCGATGATGGGCAGCCGGCACGCGCCGCCGGTTCCGGGCCACGAAGGCGACATCATCCTCGTCGCGCACGATCTTTCGCCGGCGGACATGATCCTGTTCAAGCAGCACAACTTCGCCGGCTTCGTCACCGATCTGGGCGGCGTGACCTCGCACACCGCCATCATCGCGCGCAGCCTCAACCTGCCGGCCGTGGTCGGCATGCACCACGCGCGGCAGATGATCCGCGAGCGCGAACTGCTGATCGTCGACGGCACCGCGGGCGTGCTGATCGTCAATCCCGATCCTCAGGTGCTGGGCGAATACCGCCTGCGCCAGCGCGCCTACGACCTGGAACGGCAGAAACTGCGCCGGCTGAAGGACACGCCGGCCTCGACGCTCGAAGGCGTGGCGGTGGAACTTCACGCCAACATCTAGCTGCCGCAAGATGTCGAGGAAGCGCCCGACGCCGGCGCCCCAGGCATCGGCCTGGTTCGCAGCGAATTCCTGTTCCTCAACCCCGACCAATTCCCCAG
>QGUL01000325.1 GCA_003242425.1 Pseudomonadota bacterium
GGGGGGGTTGTCCGGGTGGGGGGCGCCGCCGATGCATTCGGGCAGGGAGGTGGTGGGCGCCGCGACGATGCCGCCCGTGGGCCGGTAGGTGAGCGCCTTGAGCGTGATGAGCGAACGCTTGACCGCCTCGTCCCACGGCCCCCGGTAGGCGCAGCGATCCGACCAGTGGCGCCAGTAGAACTCGGTGCTGTGCAGGGCTTCGCGTACATCCACGGCTTCGGGCAGCGGCTGGTGCGAGGGCCCGTAGGACAGCACGAAGGGCACGCTCTCGCCGGCGCGCAGCCGGAATTCGCCCACGGTCCTGTGATCCTCGCCGTGCAGCGGCGCGTGGGTGCGCAGCACCACCATGTCGGGTCCGCCGATGGCGCGCCAGGTCCCTTCGCCGATGCGCGTGACCCAGGGCACCACCGTACCGTAGTCGAAACGGATCACCAGCTCGGTGCGTATCGTCACGGCGCCGCGAAGGCCGATCACCCAGCGCACCAGGTCCGAGGTCGCGCCGCGCAATGGCATGAAGTCGATGAGCCGGACCGCGCCTTCGGCACATTCGAAATCGGTTTCGAGAATCAGCGTGCCGGGCCGGTAGCGGCGCTCGACCTTGTACCCGGGGTCCTTGGGCGCGATCTGCCAGTGGCCGTGGTCGCCGGTGCCGAGCAGCGCCGCGAAGCAGGCGCCGGAATCGAACCGCGGCCAGCACAGCCAGTCGATGGAACCGGCGCGGTTGACGAGCGCGGCGGTCTCGCAGTCGCCGATCAGGGCGTAGTCCTCGATGCGCGTGGGGCGATAGGTCATGAACCCGGCTGCTGCACTAGACGGGAGAGAGTGTAGCCGAGGTGTCGAGGACGTTCTTTGATCGAAGTACTGCGGCGCCCGGGCCGCGCCGCGGGTCTCAGTGGAATCCCCCTGTCAGTTCAGGGCCGCGGAATCGAGCGCGGCGTTGACCTGGCGCGCCTGGCGCACCAGCTCTTCCCACAGCTTCTCGGTGTTCTTGCTGAAGACGATCCCGGCGTCCGGCTTCATCACGTACCATAGCCCGCGTTCGACTTCGGCGCGCAGTTCGCCCGGCCGCCAGCCCACGTGGCCGATGTAGTAGCGCGCCTCGTTGGGCCGTTCCTCGATGATCTTGTCGATGGTCTGCACGCCCACCGCGAGGAACACGCCGGGCATCAGCACGATCGAGCCGGGTCCCGGGCTTTCGTTGCTGTGCACCGCGGCGGTGAGTGCCGTAATGCCGAAAGGTCCGCCGAAGAACACGGGCTCGACCACCGCCTTGGACGGGCCGTGATCCGGAAAGAGGCTCGCCAGCGAGCGCTGGGTGGGCCGGTTGAGAATGATGCCCACGTGGCCGCCGTTCTCGGTGGCGGTGGCGAGCAGCACCGTCTGGCGGTACTCGGGATCCACCAGCGCCGGCGTCGCGACCAGGACCACCGTACTCAAATCCTGTTGCGATCGTGCGGGCAGCGCGGCGATGAAGGTGCAGATCAGGGCGGCGGCTGCCGTTCGTAGCAGATTCGTCATCATGGTCTCTCCCGGCGCGGCCCGGCGGGCGCTCAATACTGTTGCTTTAGCAAAGGGCAGACCCGTGTGCAATTGACGCTGACCGGCCTTTTGTGCAAGTCTGGCGCGGTCTGCGGCACCGGCACGCAGAGTTTTGGGGGGAACCGATGTACAAGAAGATTCTGATGGCCTACAACGGCACCCAGGAAGGGCGCACCGCGCTGCTGGAATGCGCGGATCTGGCGGCATTCGTGCATGCCGAGACCCACCTGCTGTCGGTGGCGACCATGCCCTCGAGCATGTTCCTGACCGAAGGCTTCGTGCCCGAGGAATTGATCGACGAGGAGAAGAAGCGCATGCAGGCGGTGCTGGACGAGGGCCTGCAGATCCTCACTCAGCGCGGCTTCAAGGTCACCGGCCACCTCGCGGTCGGCGAGCCGGTGGAGGAGATCAGCCGCCTCGCGCGCGAACTGGGCTGCGATCTCATCGTGCTCGGCCACAAGCAGCAGCATTCCTTCGCCGCGCGCTGGTGGCGCGGCTCGGTGGGCGCCACGCTGCTCGACGTCGCGCCCTGCAGCATCCTCATCACCGTCACCGACGTCCGCAAGAGCTAACGCCGCACCGCCAGATCCACCCGGGTCGTGGCGGCGTCCGGATGCCGGTTGTCCGCGGCGTCCAGCCTGGGCGCCGCGACATAGACCCGGTCGGCCGGCACCTGTCCTTCGTTGCGCAGCCAGTTGAGCACCGCTTCGGCGCGGCGGTTGGCGAGCCGGCGCATGGCGGCTTCGCTGATCTCGATGTGCGCGAGCAGCAGGCGCTCGGTCTCCTCCAGCGGCAGGCGTTTGGGAAAGCCGAGGAAATTGCGCGGCTTGTCGAAATCGGCACGGCGGTACGCGCGGCGCAGATAGCGCTCGTATTCCTCCGGCGCGATCTCCACTTCGTCCAGCCGCGGCGGGTTGTCCAGTTCGCGGGCGAGATCTTCCAGCTTGAGCGCGCGCAGCCGGCGCATCAGCGATTCGCGCCGCAGCGCCTCGCCTTCCGCGTCGGGATCGACACGGCCGGCGATGTCGAGCGTGAGCGCCGGGCGGTTGTTCATGGCGCGCGCGAGCCGCTGCAGCTTGCGCAGGGCCTCCTCGTTCAGTTCGGCCGAACCCGGCGCGAACTCGATGTAGCCGAGCCGCTCGGCGTCGCCGCCGAGCAGCGCGCCCAGCGCGGCGAAGGGCGAAGTCACCACCTTGATGAACAGGTTGCCGATGGCGCGCGCGATCACGCTGCCGAGGCTGAACTGCGGATCGTTGAGCGAGCCGCTGATCGGCACGTCGAGGTTGATCACGCCGTTGCCGTCCTTGAGCAGCGCCACCGGGGGGGGACCCGGGACGTTGACCCCCCCGGGGTTTTCCCCTTCGCCGCGGAAAACGACTGGGTGGGGACGAAGTGGGTG
>QGUL01000017.1 GCA_003242425.1 Pseudomonadota bacterium
ACGGTGTTCAAGGGCTCCAAGTACAGCAAAGCCCTGTACATGGAGCTGATGGGGTTGCTGTATGAAATCCTCACCAAGGTACGCAAGGAAGGGCTGATGTCGATCGAGCGCGATGTTGACGCGCCGCAAGAAAGCCCCATGTTCAACAAGTATCCTGCGATCGCAAAAGATCCGTACCTGGTGGAATTCATAACCGATTACCTGCGACTCATGGTGAGCGGAAACCTCAACCCGCTGGAGATCGAGAACCTGATGGACAACGAGATCGAGACCCGCCATCAGGAGGGGGAGGTGCCGGCCCATGCGATCCAGCGCGTGGCCGAAGCGCTGCCCGCGTTCGGGATCGTCGCGGCGGTCATGGGCGTGGTGCACACCATGAGCTCGGTGGGACTGCCGCCGGCGGAGCTGGGCAAGCTGATCGGCCATGCCCTGGTCGGGACGTTCCTCGGCGTGCTGCTGTCCTACGGTTTCGTCGGACCGATCGCCGGCAAGCTCGAGCAGCGGGTGGCGGAATCGACCAAGATTCTCGAATGCATCAAGGTGACGCTGCTGGCGAGCCTCAACGGCTATCCGCCGGCGCTGGCCGTCGAATTCGGGCGCAAGGTGCTGTACTCCACCGAGCGGCCGAGCTTCGCGGAACTCGAGCAGTATGTGAAGGCGGCCATCAAGCGATGAAGCCATGAAGCCATGAAGCGCGACACGCTGCAGCCCATCGTCATCAAGCGGATCAAGAAGCCGCGCGGCCGCGAAGGCAACGTGCAGTGGAAAATCGCCTACGCCGACTTCGTCACCGCGATGATGGCCTTCTTCCTGCTGATGTGGCTGCTCGGTTCGACCAGCAAGGGCTATCGCGAAGGTATTCAGGAGTATTTCCGTACGCCGCTCACGGTGGCGCTGAGCGGCGGAACGAAACACGGCGACGCGACTTCCATCGTCCCGGGCGGCGGCGAGGATCTCACGCGCATTGAGGGCGAGGCGAAGCAGACCAAGTCGAGCAGCACCGAATTCTTCAACCTCGAGGTTGCGAGAGCTCAGGTCGCGCGCGACGAGGCGGCACGGCTGCGGCAGCTCAAGTCGCGCGTCGAACAGATCTTCGAATCCAAGGACCGCTTCGCGCCCTATCGCAACCAAGTCAAGCTCGACATCACTTCCGAAGGTCTGCGCATCCAGATCGTCGACGACCAGAACCGGCCGATGTTCGATGTCGGCAAGTCGGAGCTGCATCCCTGGATGAAAGACATCCTGCGCGAACTGGCTGTGCTGTTGAACGAGGTCGACAACAAGATTTCCCTGGCGGGGCATACCGACGCGAAGCCCTATTTCAGGGGCGAGCGCGGCTACAGCAACTGGGAGCTTTCCTCCGACCGCGCCAACGCTTCGCGCCGGGAACTGGTGGCGGCCGGCATGGCCGAGGACAAGATCATCCGCGTGGTGGGACTCGCCTCGTCGGTGCCGCTCAACGCCGACGATCCCTACGATCCGATCAATCGCCGCATCAGTATCGTGGTACTCAACAAAAAGACGACCGAAAACATGATCTCGAACGAGGGGATTGCCGTGAGAGCCCCTGACAACGCCCATGCCGTGGAAATGAACGGCGAAGCTGCGACCCCGCTCGAAGACGCGGCAGGCGAAGGCCGCTAGGCCGAGGAGAACGAGCATGAGCACGAACGAAAACCTGTTGATGAGTCTGGTGGAGCAGAAGGCCCGCCTGGCCGGTTCCAACCGCATGGAGCTGCTGCTGTTCTCGCTTGGCGGGCGCGAAACCTTCGGCATCAACGTCTTCAAGGTGCGGGAGGTCTGCGAACTGAAGCCGATCACACCGACGCCCAACATGCCGCACGGCGTCGAGGGGATCATCAGCCTGCGCGGCGCGATCATCCCGGTGATCAACCTCGCGCATTGCCTCGGCATGGAGCTGCAGTCGGAGCACCGTAAGCTCATCATCACCGAATTCTCCTCCAGCACCCAGGCCTTCCTGGTCGGGGAAGTGGACCGCATCGTGCGCGTCGATTGGGAGCAGGTGAAGACGCCGCAGTCCACTGTGACCGGTGGTTCCGGTCTGGTGACGGCGATCACCGAGCTGCCGGGCGGCCGGCTGGTGTCGATCCTCGACGTCGAACAGATCCTGGCCGACGTGATGGGCGAGGAAGAAGTGCCGCCGCTCGAGACGGCGGTGCACGACACCTCGCGCATGGTGTTCTTCGCCGACGACTCGGCGATCGCGCGCAAGAAAGTCACCCAGGTCCTGGACCGTATGGGGCTGCCGCACCAGCACGCGGTCAACGGCCGCGAGGCGCTCGAGCGGCTGCATCAGATGGCGGCGCAGGCGCAGGCAGAGGGGGTGCCGCTCAAGGAGCGGCTGGGCGTGGTGCTGGTGGACGCGGAAATGCCGGAAATGGACGGCTACGTGCTGACCCGCCACATCAAGCAGGACCCGCGTTTCAACGGCATCCCGGTGGTGATGCATTCCTCCCTGTCTTCGGTGGCGAACAAGAAGCTGGGGCAACAAGTCGGCGTAGACGCCTACGTCGCCAAATTCCATTTCCAAGAACTGGCCAGCACGATTGCCGGGATGCTGCGTTCTGGCGGCGAGCAAGGGAGCCAACATGAATAAAGAAATGAAATTCCTGATCGTCGACGACTTCTCCACCATGCGCCGCATTGTGCGCAACCTGCTCAAGGAGCTCGGTTACAGCAACGCCGACGAGGCCGAGGACGGCGTCGTGGCGCTTACCAAGCTGCGCAGCGGCGGTTTCGACTTCGTGGTGTCCGATCTCAACATGCCGAACATGAACGGCTTCGAACTGCTGCGCCAGATTCGTGCCGATCCGGACCTGAAGCATCTGCCGGTGCTGTTGGTCACCGCCGAAGCGAAGAAGGAGGACATCATCACCGCGGCGCAGCTCGGCGCCTCGGGCTACATCGTCAAGCCCTTCACCAAGGCGACGCTGGAAGAGAAAGTGAACAAGATCCTGCAGAAGCTGGCGGTTTGACCAGCCGACAGGGCAGCAGAGGGAGTTAGATCATGTCCGGGAGCGACACCGAAGACCTCGAAGCGCTGTTCGATCAGATCTCCGCCGAGCGTGCCGCGGCGGAGCAGGCGCAATCGGGCGACAGCGAGGACCTGGAAGCCTTGTTCGATCAGGTCGCCGCCGAGCGCGCACAGGCGGAAACGGCGCAGTCGGGCGACAGCCCGGAGCTCGAAGCGCTGTTCGAAGAGGTTGCGGCGCAGTCCGCCGCGGCTGCCGCGTCCCCGGCGGCCGGGACCGGTCAGGCCGATGCCGAGCCTGCGGCGGAGAAAAGCGTGACGCATGCGGGCGACAGCCCGGAACTCGAAGCCCTGTTCGAGGAAGTGGCCGCGCAGGCCGCGGCTCAGGCGGCCGCCGTGCCGGCGCCCGAGCCTCGTCAGGAAGCGGCGCACGGCGAGATGCCGCTGCCGGAGGAAATGTTCCAGCGCATCGGCATGCTGACCCGCACGCTGCACGACGCGCTTCGCGAGCTGGGATACGACAAGGCGGTCGAGGATGCCGTCAACAAGCTGCCCGATGCGCGCGATCGCCTGAGCTACATCGCCGAGCTCACCGGCAAGGCCGCCGAACGCGCCCTCAACGCCGTGGAGCTCGGACAGCAGTATCAGAAAGCGCTCGAGGCAGAGGCGAAGCGCCTGGCGGCGCAATGGGACCGCGTCTTCGCGGGCGAGCTGCCGCTGGAGGACTTCAAGCACACCGCGGTCGAGACCCGCACCTTCCTGAAGAACCTGCCGCTGCAGACCGAGCAGACCTATGCGCAGTTCACCGAAATCATGATGGCGCAGGACTTCCACGACCTGACCGGCCAGGTGATCCAGCGCATCCTCAAGCTGGCGCAGAACCTCGAGTCGCAACTGGTGAAGCTGCTGATCGACGCCACGCCGCCGGACAAGCGCCCGGCGGCCGACAGCGAGTGGCTGTCCGGACCGGCGATGAACGCCGCCAACCGCGACGACGTCGTCACCAATCAGCAGCAGGTCGACGAGCTGCTCGAAAGCCTCGGCTTCTGAAAAGCCGAGGCCTGAAGCGATGCGAAGCGGAGCATGAACGCCTTTACCGACATGCAGGACCTTTTGCAGGAGTTCCTCAACGAGGCCGGGGAACTCCTGGAAGATGTCGACCTGAAACTCGTCGAGCTCGAAAGCCGCCCGGACGACCTCGAGCTGCTGAACGCGGTGTTCCGGGGTTTCCACACCATCAAGGGCGGGGCAGGCTTCCTCGAGGCGACGGCGCTCGTCACGGTCTGCCATCGTGCCGAAACGCTGCTCGACCGCCTGCGCAGCGGCAAGCTCGTCCTCACCGCCGAGATCATGGACGTGATCCTCGCCGCGACGGCCGAGGTGCGGCGCATGTTCGGCGAGATGGCGGGCCTCGTCCAGCCCACGCCCGCGCCCGACGAACTGATCGCCCAGCTCGAAGCCTACGCGCAAAGCGAAGCCGGGCAGCCCGTTCAAGCGCCGGCCAAGCCGGCCGCGTCGCCTGCGCAAAACGCCGCGCCCGCCGAACAGCGCGGCGAGCAGAAGGGCGAGCCGGACTGGGCGCAGCTCTACGCCGCGCTGACCGACAAACCGGTGGCCCAGGGCGGCAGCGGACAGACGGCGCAGCAGCCCGCGCCGACGCCCAAGCCTGCGGCGAAGCCCGCTTCTCCGAAAGCGGGCGCGGCGCAGCCGCAGGCCGCGCAGAAGGAAACGACTATCCGGGTCGATACCCAGCGCTTCGACCAGATCCTCAATCTGTCCGGCGAAATCGGCCTGACCAAGAACCGCCTGATGTGCCTCAAACGCGACCTGCTGCGCAGCCACGGCGAGGTCGAAGTGCTCAAGGCGCTGGATGCGGCCGTGAACGAGCTCGACATGCTGGTCTCGGATCTGCAGAACGCCGTGATGAAGGCGCGCATGCAGCCGGTCGGCCGCGTGTTCCACAAATATGTGCGCCTGACGCGCGATCTTGCCCGTCAGTTGGGCAAGGAAGTCGAACTGGTGCTGGTGGGCGGAGACACCGAGGTCGACAAGACCATCCTCGAGGAGCTCAACGATCCGCTCGTGCACCTCGTGCGCAACGCCGTCGACCACGGCGTGGAAATGCCCCAGGAGCGCATCGCCGCGGGCAAACCGGCGAAAAGCGTCGTGCGGCTGGAGGCACGCCAGACGGGCGATCAGATCATCATCGAGATCGCCGACGACGGCAAAGGCATGCGCCCCGAAGTCATCCGCGCCAAGGCGGTGGAAAAAGGGGTCATCACCCTGGAGGAGGCGGCGCAACTGGACGACCGGCAGACCCTGCAGCTCATTTTCGCCCCCGTTTTCCACCAAGAGCGAGGTCAGCAACATTTCCGGTCGCGGCGTCGGCATGGACGTGGTCAAGACCAACATCCAGCGCCTCAAGGGACGCATCGAACTGGAATCCGTGCCGGGCAAGGGGACGACGGTCAGCATCATCCTGCCACTCACGCTGGCGATCCTGCCGGTGCTGAACCTGCGCCTGGGCGGCCAGGCCTTCGCCGTGCCGCTGGTGGCGGTGCGCGAGATCATCGAGCTCACCGACGACAGCATCAAGCACGTATCCGGCAAGCCGCACATCCTGATGCGCGGCGAAGTGCTGCCCTATTTCGAACTTGCCCATCTGCTCAACCGTCCGCGCGAGGGACTTTCTCCGCTCGGCGTCGTGGCGACGGTGGGCGAGCGCACGCTGGTGCTCGGCGTCGACGGCCTCATGGGCCAGGACGAAGTGATGATCAAGCCGCTGATCGGTGTCAAACCGCGCGGCGTGGCCGGCGCCACCATATCGGGTGAGGGGGCGCTGGTGCTGGTGCTCGAGCTGCACGAGCTGCTCGAGGACATCAAAGGACCTGTTACAGGGTAAAGGGAGAGGAGCGATCATGCTCAAGAACATGCGAATCAAAACCCGGTTCATGCTGCTGGGCCTGCTGCTGATCGCCATGCTGGGCGGCGGTGCGGGCGTGGGCATCTTCGGGGTGTGGCTGCAGAACGCCAAGCTCGGCGACGTGCTGGGCGCGCAGGAGCGCGCGCTGACCATGTTGCGGCATGCGGAGGCCGCCCGCACGCATTTCTACATGCAGCGGATCGAGCTCAAGGACGCGACCCTGCGCGGCAGCGACCAGGAGCTGTTCAAGGGGCACATCGCCGCCATGAACGCGAACTACGAGGCGGCGCAGAAAGAGCTTGCCGCTTTGCGGCAGATCGCATCGGAGGACGATAAACCGCGCCTGGACAACCTGATCAAGCAGTACGCCGAGCTGAACAAGCGCTACAACGAGGCGCTCGAGCACTACGAGTACTACGACGCCCTCGGCTCGGCCATCCTGATCGACGGCATGTTGCGCGGCCAGGATGCCCCGATCGACAAGGCGCTGACGGCGCTGCGCGACACGTTCGAGCAGCGACTCATCGAACAATCGGCCGCGGATTCGGCCTCCGCCTCGCACAGGTTCAACCTGACCGTGGTGTTCTTCATCCTCTCCACGATCGTGGCGATGATCGCCTACTGGGTGGTGTTCTCGTGGATCACGCGCGGGTTGATGCGTCAGCTCGGCGGCGATCCCGCCGATGCGGTCGCGATCGCGCGCCGCATCGCCGACGGCGACCTCACCACAGCGGTGGAGTTGCAGCCCGGCGACCGCGAAAGCCTGCTCGCCGCCATCGCCGACATGCAGGAGCATCTGCGCGACCTGATCAAGCACCTGCGCGACAGCGCCGGTGCGCTGTCCGGCCAGGCGACCGCCTTGTCGGCCTCCTCGGTGCAGATCGCCGCCGCCTCCGAGCAGCAGAACGAGGCAGCCTCCTCGATGGCCTCTTCCATCGAGGAGATGACGGCGAGCATCGGGCAGGTGGCGGAGCATTCCAACGAGGCGCTGACGATCTCGCGCGCCTCGGGCGAGCTGTCCAACCGCGGCGACGAGGTGGTGCAGAGCGCCGCGGCGGAGATGGAACAGATTGCCGCATCTGCGGAGAGCATGACCCAGATCATCGAGGCGCTCGGTGCGCAGTCGACGCAGATCTCGCGCATCGTCCACGTCATCCAGGAAATCGCCAACCAGACCAACCTGCTGGCGCTCAACGCCGCGATCGAGGCGGCGCGCGCGGGCGAGCAGGGGCGCGGTTTCTCGGTGGTGGCCGAGGAAGTGCGCAAACTCGCCGAGCGCACCACCGAATCGACGCGCGAGATCAGCGACATGATCAAGGCCATCCAGGACGGCACGGGCCAGGCGGTCCGCCACATGGAGAGCTGGAGCATGCGCGTGGCCGACGGCATGGCGAAGGCGCGCGGCGCCGGCGAATGCATGCGCGACGTCAAGGCGCGCGCCAACGATGTGCTGGCGGTGGTGAACGAAATCACCCACGCGCTGCAGGAGCAGTCGGCGGCGAGCAACCAGATCGCGCAGACGGTGGAGCAGATCGCGCGCATGTCGCAGGAAAACGCCACCGCGGTGGGATCGGTGGCCTCCTCGGCGAAGCAGCTCGAGGAGATGGCGCGCACGCTGGAGGGCGTGGTCGCGAAGTTCCGCCTCAACCCGGCCTGACGGGCAGTCCGGAAGCTTCCTTCTTGCGAGGGGCGCGGCACAAAGCCGCGCCCTTTTTTATTGCCGCGGGCGTGCCCGGGGCGCAGGACCCGGCGCGCCGAAGCGCCGATATCGCGGCCTAAAGTCGCGTTAATCCACGGCTTTGCCGGACCTGCCGGCGCGAATAATGGCGCCGTCCCGAAGAATATCTACGGCGCATGGCCGCAGAAGACAGCGATCAGGAAAAGACGCTACCAGCCACGCCAAGACGGCTGGAACAGGCGCGTGAGGAAGGGCAGGTTGCGCGCTCGCGCGAACTCGGCGCGTGCGCGGTCGTGCTCGCCGGTGCCGCGCTCGCCTGGGGCGCGGGTGCGGCGGGCATCGAATACTGCGAGCGGCTGCTGCGCGAGGGCCTCATGCTCGACCGCGAGGCGGTGCTCGGCACCGCGTCCGTGGGCGAACGCTTCCTGTCGCTCGGCGTTCAGGCCTTCGTGGGCCTGCTGCCCCTGCTGGTGGTGGTCTGTGCGGTGGCGGTGCTGTCCTCGCTGCTCGTCGGCGGTTGGCTGTTCTCTCCCAAAGCCTTCCGGTTCGACTTCGGCCGGATGAGCCCCTTGAAGGGCTTCAAGCGCATCTTCTCCGTGGAGGGACTGGCCGAACTGTTCAAGGCCATCGCCAAGGCGGTGTTCGTCGGTTCGATCGGCGGCCTGTTCCTGTGGCTTTACCGCGAGGAAATGCTCGCGCTGTCCGGGCTCGATCCCAAGCTGGGACTCGCCGAACTGGGCGGCATGGTGCAGCGCGCGCTGCTTGCACTCGCCGCCGCGCTGGCGCTCATCGCCATGATCGACGTACCGCTGGTGCTGTGGCGCCATTACAAGTCGCTGCGCATGAGCCTCGAGGAGGTCAAGCGCGAACTGAAGGAGTCCGAAGGCGATCCGCAGCTCAAGGCGCGCATCCGCAGCCAGCAGCGCGAAATCGCCCGTAAACGCATGATCCCCGAGGTTCCAAAGGCCGACGTGGTGGTCACCAACCCGACGCACTACGCGGTGGCGCTGGCCTACAACGAAGCCTCCGACGGCGCGCCACGCGTCGTCGCCAAGGGTCGCGGCGAAGTCGCGCTCAAGATCCGCAGCCTCGCCGCCGAGCACGAAGTGCCGATCCTCGAGGCGCCGCCGCTCGCCCGCGCGCTCTACGCGAGCTGCGACCTCGACGACGAAATCCCGCCAGCGCTGTACCACACCGTGGCGCGGGTGCTCGCCTATGTCTATCAGCTGCGCCGTTACCGCACTTACGGCGGTGCGTATCCGCAGCAACCGCAGGATCTGGAAGTGCCGCCGGAGATGGACCCGGGCACGCACGACGAAGGTGAACAACGATGAATGCCGCAGTGTTGAACGGATTGTTCGGGAACGGACAGCTCAAGGCGCTGGCGGGGCCGTTGCTCATCGTGATGATCCTCGCGATGATGATCCTGCCGCTGCCGCCGCTGGTGCTCGACCTGCTGTTCACCTTCAACATCGCGCTGGCGCTGGTGGTGCTGCTCACGGCCATGTACACCACCAAGCCGCTCGATTTCGCGGCCTTTCCGACCATCCTGCTGCTCACCACGCTGTTGCGGCTGTCGCTCAACGTCGCCTCCACGCGGGTCGTGCTGCTGGAGGGCCATACCGGTCCGGACGCGGCAGGCAAGGTGATCGAGGCCTTCGGCCACTTCCTGGTGGGCGGCAACTTCGCCGTAGGTCTGGTGGTGTTCATCATCCTGGTGGTGATCAATTTCGTCGTCATCACCAAGGGCGCGGGACGCATCGCCGAGGTGAGCGCGCGCTTCACACTCGATGCCATGCCCGGCAAGCAGATGGCCATCGATGCCGATCTCAACGCCGGCCTGATCGGCGAAGCCGAAGCGCGCCGGCGCCGTGCCGAGATCGCACAGGAAGCCGAGTTCTACGGCTCCATGGACGGTGCCTCGAAATTCGTGCGCGGCGACGCGATCGCCGGCATCCTGATTCTGTTCATCAACATCATCGGCGGCCTGGCGGTGGGGGTGCTGCAGCACGGTCTGTCGCTCGGCGAAGCGGTCGACAATTACGTGCTGCTGACCGTCGGCGACGGCCTGGTGGCGCAGATTCCCGCGCTCATCATTTCCACCTCCGCGGGTCTGGTTGTGAGCCGTGTCGACACCGGCGCGGATCTCGGCGAACAGGTGCTGAGCCAGCTCTTCGCGCGCGGCCATGTGCTCAATCTCGCCGCCGGTGTGCTGTTCCTGCTCGGACTCATCCCCGGCATGCCGCACGTGGCATTCATTTCGCTCGGCATCGCAATCGCGGGACTCGCGTACTGGCTCAAGCTCCGTCAGCGGCAGGCGCCGCAGGCGGCGGTCGAACCTGAGCCCGCGCCTCAGCCCGAGACGGCGCAGGAAGCGAGCTGGGACGACATCGTGCCCGTGGACACCCTCGGCCTCGAAGTCGGCTACCGTCTCATCCCGCTCGTGGACAAGGCCCAGGACGGCGAGCTGCTGCGCCGTATCAAGGCCATCCGCAAGAAGTTTGCGCAGGAGATCGGTTTCCTGCCGCCGGCGGTGCACATCCGCGACAACCTCGAGCTCAAGCCCGCCGGCTATCGCATCACCTTGAAGGGCGTGGTCATCGGCGAGGCCGAAGCCTTCCCCGGCCAGTTCCTCGCCATCAATCCCGGCCGCGCCACCACCCCGCTGCCGGGCGCGCCGACCCAGGATCCGGCCTTCGGCCTGCCGGCGATCTGGATCGACGCGACGCAACGCGACCGCGCGGTGGCGGCAGGCTATACGGTGGTCGACGCCAGCACGGTGGTCGCGACGCATCTGTCGCACCTGGTCACGCAGAACGCCGCGGCGCTGCTGGGCCGCGCGGAGCTGCAGCAGCTCATCGACCACTTCTCGCGCAGCACGCCGAAACTGCTCGACGATCTGGTGCCGAAGCTCATACCGCTGTCGACGCTGCAGAAGGTGCTGCAGAACCTGCTCGCCGAAGGGGTGCACATCCGCGATCTGCGCACCATCATCGAGACGCTCACCGATCATGCCGCGCGCACCCAGGATGCGAGCGAGCTGACGAGCGCAGTGCGCGTGGCGCTCGGCGCCTCGATCGTGCAGCAGATCTACGGTTCGGCGCCGGAGTTGAACGTGATCGTCATCGAGCCGGAGCTGGAGAAGGTGCTCAATCAGGCCCTGAGCGCCGAGGGCTTCGGCCTCGAACCCGGCTTGGCCGAGACGCTGTTGCGCGAAGCGGGCGCCGCGGTGCGCCGTCAGGAGGCGCTCGGTCAGCCCGCCGCGCTGCTGGTGCCCGACCGCATGCGGCCGCAGCTTTCGCGTCTGCTGCGCCGCGCGCTGCCGCAATTGCGCGTGCTCGCGCATGCCGAGATCCCGGACAACCGCAGCGTGCGCGTCAGCACCGTGCTCGGCGCGGTGCCGGCTTAGCGCCGTACCGCTACCGCACAACGGCTGCGGTTCGGCGCGCCGCGTTGCCGCATGCCGTCACGCGTCATCGCCGTTTCCGCATTCATCGTCCGAAGCGCAATTTGCGAAACAGCGGCCGTCCCTTCGCTCATATCCGGCGATCGTTCGGCGCGCAAGCGCGAATAATCCGATCATGACCGGTGGTATGCACGATGCGTATGCATGCCGCAGCGAAAAATCGAGGTAGGCATGAAGGTCAAACGATTTCACGGTGCGAATTCACGCGAGGTGCTGAGACAGGTGCGCCAGGCGCTGGGCCCGGACGCGATCATCCTGTCGAACCGCAACGTGCCCACGGGCGTCGAGATACTTGCCGTCGCCGAGCGGGACATGGCGAGCATCGTCGGTATGCAGACGATGCCCGCGTCGCAAGCGGTGGATGAGGAAGAGCTCGAGGTGCGCAGGGTGCTGTTCGAAGGCAAGAACGAGAGCACCAAGCGCCGCGTCAACCACGAGCTGCCGATCGGCTCCTCGCGCGCATCGGCGGACAAGGCTGCCGCAGGGCGCGCCGCCGGGCGGCCGGCCGCGTCCGAATCGCAGCTTCATGCCGAGCGGGCCGACGCCGAGCTGGTGGCCGAACTGAAATCGCTGCGCGCCGAGTTCCAGCAGAAAGTGGAAATGCTCATGCGTGCGGCCCAGGCGCAGAAGGCGCTGGCCGACCGCAATCTGGCGGCCGAGAACGCGCGCCTCGCCGCGGAGATCGGCACGCTGCGCAAACTCGTCGAGCGCGAGCTGGGCGGGCTGGCCTGGAGCGAAATGACGCGCCAGCGTCCGGCACGCGCCGAAGCGGTACGCCGCGGCCTGAACGCAGGCTTCAGCCCCGCGCTGGCGCGCGAACTGGGCGATGCGGTACCGGCGGAAGTGACCGAACGCAAAGTGCCGAAGTGGCTCGCGGCAACGCTCGAACAGCGGCTCGTGGTCGCCGATATGGAC
>QGUL01000326.1 GCA_003242425.1 Pseudomonadota bacterium
TCCAGGGCCTCCATGACCGGGTACGGCTTGTTGCGCTCGACCAGACCAGTGAGCGCCTGCTTACGTTTGCTCAGTTTGGCCATTTAGACGCCCTCCACCGTAATGCCCATGCTGCGCGCGCTGCCGACGACGGTACGCACCGCGGCGTCCATGTCGGCGGCGGTGAGATCCGGCATCTTGACCTTGGCGATCTCCTCGGCTTGCGCGCGGGTGATCTTGCCGACCTTGTCGGTATGGGGCTTGGCGCTACCCTTCTCGATTCCGGCCGCCTTCTTCAGCAGCACAGTCACGGGCGGTGTCTTGAGGACGAAGGTAAAGCTCTTGTCCGCGTAGGCGGTGATCACCACGGGGATCGGCAGACCGGGTTCCATGCCCTGCGTCTGGGCATTGAAGGCCTTGCAGAACTCCATGATGTTCAGGCCGCGCTGGCCGAGCGCAGGCCCGATGGGCGGGCTGGGGTTGGCCTTGCCCGCCGGCACTTGCAGCTTAATGTAGCCGACGATCTTCTTTGCCACGATGTTCTCCTAAGTGGGTGCAAGCGATACGCTTGCGCGTATCTCCCCGTTAAAACGACCGCTTGGCCGCAGGGCCCGGCGGTTCCTGCCGCTCAGGTCTTCTCGACCTGACCGAATTCCAGCTCCACAGGCGTCGCGCGTCCGAAAATCGTCACCGACACCCGCAGCTTGTTCTTGTCGTAGTTCACGTCCTCCACCGTACCGTGGAAATCCGTGAACGGCCCTTCCTTGACCCGCACGGTCTCGCCGATCTCGAACAGGATCTTGGGCTTGGGCTTTTCCACCCCTTCCTGCATCTGGTGCAGGATGGCCTCGACTTCCTTCTCGCTGATGGGCGGCGGCTTGCGCCCCGGCGCCGCGCCCACGAAACCGGTGACCTTGGGCGTGTTCTTGACCAAGTGCCAGGCCTCGTCGTCCATGTCCATTTCCACCAGCACGTAGCCGGGGAAGAACTTGCGCTCGGAAATGCTCTTCTGCCCGCCCTTCATTTCCACGACCTCTTCGGTCGGGACCATGATGCGGCCGAACTTGTGCTGCATGCCGGCGCGCTCGATGCGCTCCTCGAGTGCGCGCTGCACCGACTTCTCGAAGCCGGAATAGGCATGGACCACGTACCAGCGCATCGCCATTTATTTCTTCCAGTCAAGGATCAGGTTGTACAGGGCAAATTCCAAGCCCTTGTCCACAACCCATAAAAACACCGCCATGAGCACGACAAACCCGAATACCGCGGCGGCGGTCTGAAAGGACTCCTTGCGCGTCGGCCACACGACCTTGCGCAGCTCCTCGCGCGATTCGCCGATGAAGCGCGCCAGCCGCTTGCCGGGCTCGGACGACAGGCCGACGGCCACGCCTGCGACGACGCCCGCCAGCACCATGCCGACGCGCGCGACCAGGGGCAGGTCGGAGTAGTAATAGAAAGCCGCGAGGCCTGCCACCAGCAGGAGCCCCGCGAGTACGAATTTGATCTTGTCCGCCATGAACCGCGTCTCGCCTCCCGCCCCGGGGACGGGAAGCCGGCCTGCACCGGCATATAAATTGGCAGGCCAAGAGGGAATCGAACCCCCAACCTTCGGTTTTGGAGACCGACGCTCTGCCAGTTGAGCTATTGGCCTGCGGTTCGGAGGACGGAAATCGAAGGACAGTGGTCACCGTCCGCGACCATTGTCGCCCAATCTCCGCCTCGTCTCAACTCCCTCTTTACTCGATGATCTTGGTGACCACGCCGGCGCCGACGGTACGGCCGCCTTCGCGGATCGCAAAGCGCAGACCCTCTTCCATCGCAATCGGCGCAATCAGCGTCACCGTGATCTGCACGTTGTCACCAGGCATCACCATCTCCGTGCCGGCAGGCAGCTCCACCGCCCCCGTCACGTCCGTCGTACGGAAGTAAAACTGCGGACGATACCCGTTGAAGAACGGCGTGTGACGGCCGCCCTCTTCCTTCGACAGCACGTACACCTCCGCCTGGAACTTCGTGTGCGGCGTGATCGAACCAGGCTTGGCCAGCACCTGACCACGCTCCACTTCCTCGCGCTTGGTGCCGCGCAGCAGCACACCAATGTTGTCGCCCGCCTGACCCTGATCCAGAAGCTTGCGGAACATCTCCACGCCCGTACACACCGTCTTCTGGGTGGGGCGCAGACCCACAATCTCAATCTCGTCGCCAACCTTGATGACCCCGCGCTCCACACGACCGGTCACCACCGTACCGCGACCCGAAATCGAGAACACGTCCTCCACAGGCATCAGGAACGGACCGTCAATAGCACGCTGCGGCTCCGGAATGTACGTGTCCAGCGCCTCGGCAAGCTTCAGAATCGACGGCTCCCCAATCTCCGACTGGTCGCCCTCCAGCGCCTTCAGCGCCGAACCCACAATGATCGGCGTGTCGTCCCCAGGAAAACCATACTTCGACAAAAGCTCCCGAACCTCCATCTCCACCAGCTCGAGCAGCTCCTTGTCGTCCACCATGTCCGCCTTGTTCAGGTACACCACGATGTACGGCACACCCACCTGACGCGCCAGCAAAATGTGCTCGCGCGTCTGCGGCATCGGACCATCAGCAGCCGACACCACCAAAATCGCACCGTCCATCTGCGCCGCACCCGTGATCATGTTCTTCACGTAGTCGGCGTGGCCAGGGCAGTCCACGTGCGCGTAATGACGCTTCTCCGTCTCGTATTCCACGTGCGAAGTATTGATCGTGATCCCCCGCGCCTTCTCCTCCGGCGCGTTGTCGATCTGATCGTATGCCTTCGCCTCACCACCGTACTTCTTCGCCAAAATCGTGGTGATCGCCGCCGTCAGCGTCGTCTTGCCGTGGTCAACGTGTCCAATCGTGCCCACGTTCACGTGCGGCTTCGTACGCTCAAACTTGCCCTTTGCCATGGTTCGCTACC
>QGUL01000327.1 GCA_003242425.1 Pseudomonadota bacterium
TCGGGGTGGTGAAAATTGGCACCCCCCGCGCCCCCAACGCGCTGTTCGAACCCAAAGGGCGGCCCCCCCCGCTGTTCGGGACCGGCGGCTTCCGGCCCGCCCTCGAGATCGGCACGCAGGCGCGCCCCGACATCTTCGCGCGCAAAATCGTCCTGCCCGAGCTGCTCTACGGCGCGGTGTACGAAATCGACGAACGCGTGGACGCGCACGGCAAGGTGCTGCGGCCGCTCGATCCCACGCAGGCGGAGGCGGCGCTGCGCGAAGCCTACGCCGCCGGCTATCGCGCGGCGGCGATCGTGTTCATGCACGGTTACCGCTACCCCGAGCACGAACGCCGGGTCGCGGAACGCGCCCGCGCGATCGGCTTCGAGCAGATCTCCACCTCGCACGAATGCTCGCCACTGATGAAATTCGTCGCGCGCGGCGACACCACGGTGGTGGACGCCTATCTCTCGCCGATCCTGCGCCGCTACGTCGAGCGGGTGGCGCACGAGCTTTCGGGCGTGCCGCTCATGTTCATGCAGTCGAACGGCGGGCTCACCTCCGCGCACAGCTTCCGCGGCAAGGACGCCATCCTCTCGGGGCCCGCGGGCGGCATCGTCGGCGTGGTGCGCACCGCGCTCGAAGCGGGCTTCGAGCGCATCATCGGCTTCGACATGGGCGGCACCTCCACCGACGTGTCGCATTTCGCCGGCAGTGATCTTTCGGCGCTGGAGCGCAGTTTCGAGACGCAGGTCGCGGGCGTGCGGGTGCGCGCGCCGATGATCGACATCCACACCGTGGCCGCGGGCGGCGGGTCGATCTGCCACTTCGACGGCAGCCGCTACCGCGTCGGACCCGATTCGGCCGGCGCCGATCCGGGGCCGGTGGCTTATCGCCGCGGCGGGCCGCTCACCGTCACCGACTGCAACATCATGCTGGGCAAGATCCAGCCGCGTCATTTTCCCGCGGTGTTCGGTCCCGCAGGCGACCAGCCGCTCGATGCGGAAGCGGTGCGGGCCAAGTTTGCCGAGCGCGCAGAAGAGATCCGCGCTGCCACCGGCGATGACCGCACGCCCGAAGCGGTCGCCGAGGCCTATATCGCCATCGCCGTCGGCAACATGGCGAACGCGATCAAGAAGATCTCCGTCCAGCGCGGCCACGATCTCTCGCAATACACGCTGTGCAGCTTCGGCGGCGCGGGCGGGCAGCATGCCTGTCTGGTCGCGGATGCGCTCGGCATCCCGCGCATCTACATCCATCCGCTCGCGGGCGTGCTGTCGGCCTACGGCATGGGGCTCGCCGACATCACCGCGATGCGCGAGCGCAGCGTGGAAGCGCCGCTGGAGGAGGGCTCGCTCTGCCTGCTGCACGAGACGCTGGAGCAACTGGCGATCGAGGCACGCGACGCCGTGTTGCGCCAGGGCGTGGCGCCCGAACGCATACGCGTGGTGGAACGCGTGCACCTGCGTTATGCCGGCACCGACAGTGCGCTCGTCGTGCCGGCGGGCAGTATCGAAGGCATGCGCGAGGCATTCGAGAAACTCTACCGTCAGCGTTATGCCTTCCTCATGCCGGACCGGCCGCTCGTCATCGAAGCCGCTTCGGTGGAGGCGATCGGCGCGAGCGGGGAGGCGCCCTGCCAGGCGCCGCCGCAGACCGGCGCCGCCGCACCGGAGCCGCTCGAACGCGTGCGTATGTACAGCGGCGGGCGCTGGCACGACACGCCGGTCTATGCGCGTGCGGCGCTGCGCGAACACGATGCGATCGACGGGCCGGCATTGCTGATCGAAGCGAACGCGACCACCGTCATCGAGCCCGGCTGGCGCGGCACCTGCCGTGCGAACGGCGCGCTGGTGCTGGAACGCGTGGCGCCGCGACCCGGGCGCGTGGCGATCGGCACCCAGGCCGACCCGGTGATGCTCGAAGTCTTCAACAGCCTCTACATGTCCATCGCCGAGCAGATGGGAGCGAGGCTCGCCAGCACCGCCTATTCGGTGAACATCAAGGAGCGGCTCGATTTCTCCTGCGCGGTGTTCGATGCCGAAGGCCGGCTGATCGCCAACGCGCCGCACGTGCCCGTGCATCTGGGTTCGATGGGCGAATCCATCGCCAGCGTCATTCGCGCCAACGCCGGCCGCATGCGGCCGGGCGACGTGTACATGCTGAACGCGCCCTACAACGGCGGCACCCATCTGCCCGACATTACGGTGGTGACGCCGGTGTTCGACGAGGCAGGCGAGAAGGTGTGGTTCTACGTCGCCTCGCGCGGGCACCACGCCGACGTGGGCGGCATTACCCCCGGTTCGATGCCGGCCGACTCGCGCGTCATCGAGGACGAAGGCGTGCTGATCGACAACTTCCTGCTGGTCTCGGACGGCCGCATGCGCGAGGCGCAAACGCGCGCCTTGCTGTCCTCCGGGCCGCATCCCGCGCGCAATGTCGAACAGAATCTCGCCGATCTGCGCGCGATGATCGCCGCGAACGAAACCGGGGTGCAGGAACTGCGCAAGATGGTGGCGCACTACGGCTTCGACGTCGTGCAGGCCTATATGGGCCATGTGCGCCGCAACGCCGAGGAAGCGGTTCGGCGCGCGATCGCGAAGCTTGCGGCGCGCGGCGGCGAGCGCTGGACGGGCAGCTTCAGTGTGGAGATGGACAGCGGCGCCGTCATCCGCGTCGCCGTCACGCTCGATGCGACCACGCGCAGCGCAGTGATCGACTTCACCGGCACGTCGCCGCAACAGCCGAACAACTTCAATGCGCCTTATGCGGTGTGCGTGGCCGCTGTGCTGTACGTGTCCCGCACGCTCGTGGACGACGACATCCCGCTCAACGCCGGCTGTCTGGAGCCCTTGCGCATCATCGTGCCGGAAGGGTCGATGCTGCGTCCGCGCTATCCCGCGGCGGTGGTGGCGGGCAATGT
>QGUL01000328.1 GCA_003242425.1 Pseudomonadota bacterium
TGTGGTGACGGAGGAGGTTGGTCTCAACGAGGCGCTCGGCGCCGACGGCGGGACGCCCCTCGAGACCGATCTGGCGGAATACATCATCCAGCTCGCGCAGGAGCCGCCTTCGCACATCATCGTGCCCGCCGTACACAAGGGCAAGGACGAAGTCTCGGTGCTCTTCTCCGAGAAGCACGGCACGCCGCCCAAGAGCGAACCCGAAGCGCTCACGCGCGAGGCGCGCGAAGTGCTGCGCCAGCACTTCCTCAGCGCCGATCTCGGCATCTCCGGCGCCAACTTCCTCATCGCCGAAACGGGCTCGGGGCTGATCGTCACCAACGAGGGCAACGGCCGCATGGTGACGACGCTGCCGCGCGTGCACATCTGCATCACCGGCATCGAGAAAGTGCTGCCTACGCTGGAAGACGCGGCGACGCTCCTGCGACTGCTGCCGCGCTCGGCCACGGGACAGCCGATCTCCAACTACGTCTCCATCTTCACCGGGCCCAAGGGCGCACAGGATCTGGACGGGCCGGAGCACATGTATTTCGTGCTGGTGGACAACGGCCGCACCGGTCTCTACGGCACCGACATGCAGGACATGCTGCGCTGCATCCGCTGCGGCGCCTGTATGAACCATTGCCCGGTCTACCGCACCATCGGCGGCCACGCCTACGGCTGGGTCTATCCGGGCCCGATGGGCTCGGTCCTCACGCCGAGCTACGCCGGCATGGAGAACGCGCCCGACCTGCCGCATGCCGCGACGCTGTGCAACCAGTGCGGTGTCGTCTGCCCCGTGCGCATCCCGCTGCCGGAACTGCTGCGCAAGCTGCGCGAGAAGCAGGTCGAGCGCGGCATGCGTCCGTGGACCGAGATGCTCGCCCTGCGGGCCTGGGCCTTCGTGGCGCTGCGGCCGCGTCTTTACGAGCTCACGCAGCGGGCGATCTCGGCCTTCCTGCGCCTCAAGGCGGGAAGCGGCAAACGCATCAACAGCCTGCCCCTGATCGGCGGCGGCTGGACGCAGGGCCGCGTCTTCCCGCGTCCGCGCAACAAGACCTTCAAGCAGAAATACCGCTCGCGCCTGCGCGCCGAACCGTAGCGTCGCCCGGCACGGCGTTTCCATGTCGGCACTGTCCCGAGCTGTGCCGCGTACGCCATGCCCGATCCCTTGCAGCGCTATCGCCAGAAGCGCGACTTCCGTGTCACCACCGAACCGCAGGGCGGCGCCGCGGCCGGTGAGGCGCTCTCCTTCGTGGTGCAGAAGCACGCCGCCCGCCGCCTGCATTACGACTTCCGCCTGGAGCTCGACGGCGTGCTGAAGAGCTGGGCGGTGCCCAAGGGTCCGAGTCTCGATCCGGCCGACAAGCGCATGGCGGTGCACGTCGAAGATCATCCGCTCGACTACGGCGGCTTCGAGGGCATCATTCCGGAAGGCCACTACGGCGCCGGCACGGTGATCGTGTGGGACCGCGGCATCTGGGAGCCGGTGGGCGATCCGCACGAGGGCTATCGCAAAGGCAAGCTCAAATTCGACCTCCACGGCGAGAAGCTGCGCGGCCGCTGGACGCTGGTGCGCATGCACGGCCGCGAGGGCGGGAAGCAGGAACCTTGGCTCCTCATCAAGGAACAGGACGAGGCGGCGCGGCCGGCCGCCGAATACAGCATCGTCGACGAACTGCCCGACAGCGTGCTCGGCGCCAAAGGCGCCAGGACGAAGAAAACCGCCGCGCGCAAAACCGGCGCGAAACGCCGCGCACCGGAACTCGCGTTACCCTCGCAAGCCGTCAAAGCGAAGCTGCCGCTCATGCTTGCGCCCATGCTCACCACGCTCGTGGACGCGCCGCCGCGCCGCGGCGACTGGATCTACGAAGTGAAGTTCGACGGCTACCGGCTGCTTGCGCGCGTCGAAGGCGGAGACGTCCGGCTCTACACCCGCAACGGCAACGACTGGACGAGCCGGCTCAAGCCGCTGGCGCGCGCGCTCGGCGAGATGCGACTGCCCGACTGCTGGCTCGACGGCGAGATCGTGGTGCAGAACGAACGGGGCGTGCCGGATTTCCAGGCGCTGCAGAACGCTTTCGACACCGCGAGCACGCAGGATATCGTGTACTACGTGTTCGATCTGCCTTACTGCGCCGGCCACGATCTGCGCCCGGTGCCATTGCGCGAACGGCGAGCGGTGCTGAAGCGGCTGATCGAAGCGCATACGCAGCCGCGCGTGCGCTACAGCGAAGACTTCGACGTGCCGCCCGAGGAACTGCTGAAGACCATGTGCGACCTGCGCATGGAAGGGCTGATCGGCAAGAAAGCCGACTCGACCTACGTCTCGCGCCGCTCGCCGGCGTGGATCAAGCTGAAGTGCATCCAGCGGCAGGAGTTCGTGATCGGCGGCTATACCGAACCGCAGGGCGGACGCATCGGGTTCGGTTCGCTCTTGCTGGGGCTCTACGACGAGGCGGGCAAGCTGCGTTATGTCGGCAACGTCGGCACCGGTTTCGACGACCGGACGCTCAAGGCGCTGACCGCGAAACTGCGCGAGCTGGACACGCAGGAGATGCCTTTCGCCGAACGGCCTGCGCGCGGCGCGGGCTTTGCCGGCGGCAAGCCGCATTGGGTCAAGCCGAAGCTCGTCGCCGAAATCGTGTTCAGCGAATGGACCCGCGACGGCCGTATCCGCCAAGCCGTTTTTCACGGTCTGCGCAGCGACAAGCCAGCGAAGGCGATCACCCGGGAGAAACCGATGCCGCTGGAAGACACAAAACCGAAGCGCGCGGCGCTGCCCGCCGGCCTGAAAGTGACCAACCCCGAACGGGTGATCGATCCTTCGACCGGCATCACCAAGCTGGAGCTCGTCGAGTACTACGCCAGGGTCGCGCCGCTGATCCTGCCGCATCTCAAAGGCCGGCCGGTATCGCTGGTGCGG
>QGUL01000018.1 GCA_003242425.1 Pseudomonadota bacterium
GCTCGGCTTTGATGGCCCGGCCCGCATAGATGCCCATCTGTTTGGCTGCGGGCGCAAGCCCCGGCACCGGCTTGCCGTCCTGCTCGAGGGCGGCGAGATCGCCGGCGACGAAGATGCGCGGATGGGCGGGCACGCGCAGATCGCCGCCTACGATCACGCGTCCCGCCTTGTCGAGCGGCACGCCAAGGGTGCGCGCGAGCGGCGAGGCCGCCACGCCCGCGGCCCACAGTACGGTGCGGGCGCGGATGTAACGTTTCCCGATCTGCACGCCTTCGCGATCGATCGCCGCCACCGGCGCGCCGGTCAGCACTTCCACGCCCAGTTTGTGCAACTGCGCTTCGGCCTTGCGCGACAGCGCTTCGGGGAACGAGCCGAGCACGCGGGGATCGGCTTCCACCAGGCGCACACGCGCGCTGGCGGGATCGATGCGACGGAAGTCGTAGCGCAAAGTGTGGCGGGCGATTTCGGCCAGCGTGCCGGCGAGTTCCACGCCCGTCGGTCCGCCGCCGACGATCACGAAGCTCAGCCATTCGCGTCTGCGTTCGGGATCGGCCTCGGCTTCGGCGCGCTCGAAAGCGAGCAGCAGGCGACGGCGGATACCGAGCGCGTCTTCCAGCGTTTTCAATCCCGGCGCGACCTGCGCCCAGTCCTCGTGACCGAAATAGGCGTGCGTGGCGCCGGTGGCGAGCACCAGGTAGTCGAACTGCATGGTGCGTCCATCGCGGAAGCGCAATCGCCGGTTCGCGGCTTCAACCGCTTCGACGTCGCCGAGCACGACGGTGATGTTGGTCTGGCGCTGGAAGAGATGACGCAGCGGTGTGGCGATGGCCGGCGCCGAAAGACCTGCCGTCGCAACCTGGTAGAGCAGGGGCTGGAAGAGGTGGTGATTACGGCGGTCGACGAGCGTGACGCGGGCCGTGGTCGTGGCGAGCTCGCGTGCGGCCCACAGGCCGGCGAAACCGCCGCCCACGATGACGACGTGGGGAATGCAGGATGCGCTCATCGAGCGAGGGGAAAGGACGGAGACCTTCCGCCCGCTGCAATCACCCGGCCCGTTCAGGACTTGGGCGCGGCGGGAATGTCGCGTTCGGTGGTGACTGTGGCGCCCGCTTCCTGCAAGGGCACGACGAAGTTGATCAGCTTGGGCACGAGCTTGCCCTTGCGGCCGACGTGGGGATCGAACTCGTAGGAGGTCACGCCGCAGTTCGGCACGTCGCTGTTGCGGTCGATTTCGAGCACGCGCTGCTCGTCCATGCGCTCGAACAGGTAGCGGAAGCAGGTGACGATGACCTGGTGCGCGATGATCAGCACCCGCTCGCCGCGGTAGCCGCGCGTCAGCGTGTCGAGCACGCTGCGCAGGCGCAGGATGACGTCGCACCAGCTCTCGCCGCCCGGCGGACGGAAATAGAACTTGCCGACATGCATGCGCTGCTCGTAGAGCTCCGGGTACTTCAGTTTGATGCCCGAGAGCGTGAGCCGGTCCATGATGCCGAATTCCTTCTCGCGCAGCCGCTCGTCGATGTGGAAGATGAGGTCGTTGGGACCGATGCCGGCCGCCTCGAGGATGTATTGTGCGGTCTGGCGTGCCCGCACGTAGGGCGAGCAGAGCACCACGGTGGGTTGTTTCTCGGGCGGCATCTGGCCGAACCAGCGGCCGAGCGCGGCGGCCTGGCGGCGGCCGAGCTCGGAGAGCGGGACATCCATGTCGCGCTCGGCGATGTCTATGAGAGGCCGGTCGGCCGCTTCTGCGGCGTCGCGTGCGACGTTACCCGCGCTCTGGCCGTGTCGGACCAGCCAGAGGATGTCCGGCCATTTTTGTTCCGCCATGGGATGTTTTTCCAGGTACGCGCCGACCGTTGCGGCAGCGCGTGGTCGGGACGCGGCCCAAGTCTAACCCGACATGGGAATGATGTAACGCTCCGGCGGCGATCGTCGCCGGACGGTTGTTGCGGGGAAAGCGCTCAGTAATCCCAGCGATCTACACCGGAATCGGTGTCGTCCAGCACTTCGGCGAGCGACAGATTCTCGTAGGCCGTCGCTTCGAGTGCATCCACGGGCTGGTACAGCTTCTCGTCCACCGAGAGCAACTGCCGGTACACCGCCGGGTGACCGAGGATCATCCCGGTTTCCTCATCGACGCGGTTGCTTGCCAGGTGTTCGAGATCGAAGAGTTCGTCCGCTTCGTCGGTCCAGCCTGGATTCGTGATAGCCATGCTCAATTGACTCCTGTGGGCACCAAGCCGCTCTGCGGAGGCACGCGGCCGGGCGATCGGTGAGGCATTATTAAATTCGATTCGGCCATAAAAGGAAAGCGTCTGCGCACTTGCCCGGGTGCCATTTTGCGCGCTCGTCATCACCTGCTTGTGATGCAGGTCAATTGCCGTCGACGTTCTCGACCGAGCCTCTAGAGAGACGCGGCCGGCCGGTGGAAGTTCCCCCGCCGCCGTTGCGCGATGCGGCATGGCGGGACCGCGCGTTGCACCGCATTTCCGAGGGCGGCGTCGCCGCCTCCAGCAAGGAGCTTTTTATGAGTCCGACGATCCGCTTCTCCGCCGTGCTGCTGCTCAGCCTCGGGCTGACGTCATGCGGGCAGGAGGAGGCAGCACCGCCGCAGCCGGAAACCCGCATCGGCAGTACGCCCCAGCAGACGCCGCCCGGTGCGGCCGGCGATTCTGCGGGCAACAAAGCGCAGTCGAACATCAGGGACGAGGTGCCGACGCAGCAACAGCTCGATCCCACGCCGCCGGCCAATCTCCCGGCGGGCGCCGCGCGCGATTCCTCCGGCACGGCGCGGTAGTCAGGCGCTCGCCAGCGCCATGAGGCTCCGTACTAAGCCGTAAAGGGCGAGGGCGGCGCCGATCGCCGTTAGCACGAGCGCACCCAGCACCAGCGCCAGGAAGCCGCGGCTTGCGCGTGCGGCCCGTCCGGGATCGTGGAGATGGGCTTCGAGCAGGCGCACGTTGCGCTGGTTGGCTTTCCAGCCCGCGTCGAACAGATCGCCCAGCAGGGGCACGCTGCCCAGCACGCCTTCGACCAGTACGTTCAAGGCCATGCGGAGCAGGGTGCTGCGCGGTACGCCCAGTTGCCAGGCCTCGCGGAGGATATAGCCGGAGAGGACGACCCCGATGGCATCCCCTAATCCAGGGATCAGGCCGACGAGGGCGTCCAGCCCGATGCGGAAATCCAGCCCTGGGAGCTTGATGGAGTTGTCCAGCAGCCAGGCGAGCCGGGCGAGCTGACGGGTTTTGATTTCGGGGTCGGCTGCGTTCATGGTGTCGTGGCGGGCGCGACCCGCCGTCCGGTCAGTGTGCGGGAAATCCCGTTCGGCGGAAACTCTCGCACCATACCGCCGATGGGCGGTCGCCGGGCGCGGTGCTTGCCTGACCGAGCGCCAGCGCGACAAGGAGGAGTCTTTCCATGGGCACGCAATCTCTGGACAGCCAGCCGGCTTATCGCGAAGAGTTGAAGATCGCGTTGGAAGAGCTCGGCCGCGCCCGCGCGGCGTTGCGCTGGATGGAACAGCGCCACTTCGTGCTGGTGGAAGCGATGGAAGAGGGCGTGGTCATCCTGGACGAGCATGGCCAGCTCGGCACCTTCAACAGCGCAGCCCGGCGACTGGTGGGCGAACCCGAAGCCATCGCACGCTGGCTGTGGGGCGCCGATTCTCAGGCCCGTGTGCCGGGTCGCCATCCCGCCACGGAAACGCTGCTCGACGGACGACCGCGCACGGGCGTCGAGATGCAGGTAAGCGGCCCCGACGGCGTGACGCGCTGGCTGAACGTCAATGCGCGCGCCGTGTTCGACATGGATAGCGGCAAGGTGGCGGCGGTGCTGTGCTCCTTCTCCGACATCACTTCGCACAAGCATCTGGAATTCGAACTTGAGCGGCAGGCCACCCGCGATCCGCTCACCGGTGTCTACAACCGGCGCTATATCGAGCGCCGTCTCGCCGAGGAATTCGAGCGTGCGCGGCGCTCGGACGAACCGCTCGCCTTCGTCGTGCTCGACCTCGATCATTTCAAGGCAATCAACGACCGGCACGGCCATCTCACAGGCGACAGGGTGTTGAAACGTTTCGCCGACATCCTCACCTTGTCGCTGCGCGCGCACGATCTCGTCGGTCGCCTGGGCGGCGACGAATTCTGCGCGGTCCTGCCCGGTGCCACCGGCGAGAACGCGCGCGAGGCGATCTCCCGCTGCCTGGCCGATCTGGCGGCGATGCGGCACGACCGCGAGGGCGGACTGCCGCCCGTCACCGGTACGGCCGGCATCGCGCAGTTCGCCGGCGAGGCGACGCCGCAACAATTGATCGAGAAAGCCGACCGCGCGCTCTACAGCGCCAAGCAGGCGGGCCGCGGTCGCGTGATGCTGGCCTGAAACGATGCATGTCGTCTGTCCGCATTGCCATACCACCAATCGCGTGCCGCCGGAGCGGCTGCGGGAAGCGCCGCATTGCGGCCGCTGCAAGGGGCGCCTGTTCGAGGGCAGGCCGCTGGCACTCGACGCGGCGCATTTCGACCGCCACGTCGGCGCGGACCTGCCGGTGGTGGTCGATTTCTGGGCGGCGTGGTGCGGCCCTTGCAGGATGATGGCGCCGCACTACGAGCGTGCTGCGCCCGAGCTGGAGCCCTTCGTGCGGCTCGCCAAGCTGGACACCGAAGCGGCACCCGACATCGCCGCGCGCTACGGCGTCCGTTCCATTCCCACGCTCATCCTGTTCCGCAACGGCCGCGAAATCGCGCGTCAGTCCGGCGCGATGGACGCGGGCCGCATCGTGCACTGGGTGCGCGGCATGCTCCCGGCAACCTAGCGCGGCTTCGTAAGCAACACCTGCCGTCAAGGACGGCGGACGGCGCCGGGGCGTAGAATCGGCGCGGCAGGCTGCTTCGCGGTATCGTCGATCCCATCTTTCCCGAAGGGCGCACCGGCATCCACGCATACGCCTGCACAGCCGATGAAGAACAACGTCGCCTCCCACCGCCTCACCCTGTTGCTCGCCGGCCTGGCGATGCTGGGTCCTTTTTCCATCGACACCTATCTGCCGTCTTTTCACGCCATCGCGGTTTCGCTGCGGGTGGACGAGGTGCTGGTCCAGCAGACCCTGAGCGTCTATCTGCTCGCTTTCTCGACCATGATGCTGTTCCACGGCACCTTGTCCGACACCTTCGGCCGCAGGCGCATCGTGCTGATCGCGCTCGCGGTGTACATCGGCGCCTCGCTCGCGGCAGTATGGTCGCCCAATCTGCATTGGCTGCTGGTCTGCCGCGCGCTGCAGGGCATGTCGGCCGGGGCGGGAGTGGTGATCGGAAGGGCCATCGTGCGCGACCTGCTCGCCGGCGCGGACGCGCAACGCGCCATGGCCCAGATCACCATGGTGTTCGGCCTCGCGCCGGCGATCGCTCCGATCATCGGCGGCTGGCTGCAGCGCGTGTTCGACTGGCCGTCGGTGTTCGCCTTTCTGAGCGCGTTCGGGCTGCTGCTGTGGCTGTCGTCCTATCTGGGACTGCCCGAATCCCTGCCCCCGGAAGCGCGCCAGCCTCTGCATCTGCGCACTATCGCCGGCAATTACTGCCGCGTGCTGCGCAGCGGGCGTTTCCTGCTGATGGCGCTCGCGATCGGCACCGGCTTTGCCGGTTTCGGTCTGTACATCGCTTCGGCGCCGTATTTCGTCATGACGCTGCTCGGCCTGCCGGAGACGGCTTTCGGCTGGCTGTTCGTGCCGATGGTGACGGGCATGATCACCGGCGCATGGGTGGCCTCGCGCAACGCGCATCGCGTCGTGCCCGGGCGCATGATCCGCAACGGCTACCTGTTCATGGCTGCGGCGGTGGCGGCGAATCTGCTCTACAACGCGCTGCTGCCGCCGGCCTTGCCGTGGATGGTGCTGCCGCTCATGCTCTACAACTTCGGGTTGTCGCTCCTCATGCCGAGTCTCACGCTGCGCATCGTGGATCTGTTCCCCGCCTTGCGCGGGCTGGCCTCGTCGCTGCTGTCCTTCGTGCAGACGGCGGTGTTCGGCGCGACTGCCGCCATCGCGCCGCTGTTCTTCGGCAGCGGCCTGAGGCTCGCGGCCGGCATGGCGGGCGCGTTCCTGCTCAGCGTCTCGTGCTATCGCGCCACACGCATGCGGGCAGGCGCGGCGTAGTAGAGTAGAGGCCGCGATTCCAACTGATCGAGTGCGCCTATGCAACGACGCGAATTCCTGCACGTGCTTGCCGCCGCGGCCGCGTGCGGCTTCAAGCTCGACGCCTTTGCGAAAACCGACGGCGCGGCGTTCTACGACGTGCCGCGCTTCGGCAACGTGAGCCTGCTTCACATCACCGATACCCATGCGCAACTGTTGCCGGTCTATTTCCGCGAACCCAGCGTCAACATCGGCGTCGCCGAGGCGGCGGGGCGGCCGCCGCATATCGTCGGCGAAGCGCTGCTCAAGGCTTTCGGGATCGCCCCCGGCACGCGCGAAGCGCACGCCTTCACCTATCTCGATTTCGTCGAGGCGGCGCAGCGCTACGGCCGCGTAGGCGGCTATGCGCACCTCGCCACGCTGGTGAAACGCCTCAAGGCCTCGCGTCCCGGCGCGCTGCTGCTCGACGGCGGCGACACCTGGCAGGGCTCGGCCACGGCGCTGTGGACCCGGGGGCAGGATATGGTCGACGCCGTCAAGCTCCTGGGCGTGGATGTGATGACCGGCCACTGGGAATTCACCTACGGCGCCGAGCGGGTCAAGGAAGTGGTGCAGAAGGATTTCGCCGGCAAGGTCGATTTCGTCGCGCAGAACATCCGCACCTTCGATTTCGACGAAGAGGTGTTCGAGCCCTACGTGATCCGCGAGATCAACGGCGTGCAGGTCGCGATCATCGGCCAGGCTTTCCCCTACACGCCCATCGCCAATCCGCGCTACTACGTCGAGGAATGGCAGTTCGGCATCCAGGAGGAGCGCCTGCAGGCCTATGTGGACGAGGCGCGCGCCAAGGGTGCGCAGGTCGTGGTCGTGCTCTCGCACAACGGCATGGACGTGGACCTCAAACTGGCGGGCCGCGTGCGTGGTATCGATGCCATTCTCGGCGGCCACACCCACGACGGCATGCCGCAGCCTGTCGTGGTGAAAAACGCCGGCGGGCGGACGCTGGTCACCAACGCCGGCTCGAACGGCAAGTTCCTCGGCCTGCTCGATCTGGAGGTGAAAGACGGCCGTATCACGGATTACCGCTACCGTCTGCTGCCGGTGTTCGCCGATCTGCTGCCGGCGGATGAGGCGATGCAGCGCTACATCGAACAGGTGCGCGCACCTTACAAAGCCAGGCTCGAGGAAGTGCTTGCGGTGAGCGAGGATCTGCTCTACCGGCGCGGCAACTTCAACGGCAGCTTCGACCAGCTCATCCTCGACGCGCTGATGAAGGAGAAGGACGCCGAGATCGCGTTCTCGCCCGGCTTCCGCTGGGGGACGACCGTGCTGCCGGGACAGCCGATCACCCGCGAGCGGCTCATGGATCAGACCGCCATCACCTATCCGTACACCACGGTGACGATGATGAAAGGCGAGATGATCAAGACCGTGCTGGAAGACGTGTGCGACAACCTGTTCAACCCCGATCCCTACCGCCAGCAGGGCGGGGACATGGTGCGCGTGGGCGGGCTCACGTACAGCTGCAATCCGCACGCGAAGTTCGGCGAGCGCATCGGCGACATGCGTCTGAACGGCAAGCCCATCGAGGCCGGCAAGACCTACAAGGTCGCCGGCTGGGCGCCGGTGGCACCCGGCGCGCAAGGCGAGCCGGTCTGGGAGGTCGTGGAACGCTATCTGCGCGCCGAGAAAGTCATCAAGCCGCGGCCTTTGAACCAGCCGCGCCTGGTGGGCGTGAAACGCGGCGACCCCGGCGTGGCGGACGAGTTCTTCAATGCATAGCTTCAGCGGCGCAATTCGGCGATCAGACCGATCGACCAGCTTCGTCCCGGCGCCGGCTCGAAGTATCGCCCGGCGCTCTGGTTGACGATGACGGAGCCGGCGTAGCGCTTGTCGCCGAGATTGTCGAGACGCGCATAGGTCGCAAGCGACCAGCGGCTGTAACTCTTGCGCAGCTCCAGACGCGCGTTGTAACGCGTATGCGCCGAGGCGGCGTCGGTATTGGCATCGTCCACGTAGATGCGCCCCACATGCACCGCTTCGACGGCCGCGGTGAGGCCGGATAGCGCGCCAGCCTGATTCGGTTGCCACATCACGCCGGCGTAGATTTGCCGCGAAGGCGTGCCTGGCAGGCGGTTGCCGTCGCTGTCGCCGCCCGCGAAGCGCGCATCGAGCTCGGTCCAGGCAAGATCCATTCGCCATGCGCGGCCGAGCGGCCGGCGATACGCCAACTCCATGCCCTTGCGTTCGGTACGTGCGGCGTTGCGGTAGGTGGTGCGTCCGCCCGCGTTCGATTCCACGACGAGCTCGTCGTCCGTCTCGATGATGAAGAACGCCAGATCGAGCGCATGTCCGGCTCCCGGGCGGAATTTCGCGCCGACTTCCCAATGGCGCGAGCGGGCGGGATCGAGCGCGAAATTGAGGCCCGGCCCGTCGCTGCGGTAGGCGAGCTCTGTGAAGCTGGGCGTCTCGAAACCGCGGCCGAAATTGGCGTAGAGGTTGAGCGTGTCGCCGGCGTGATAGGTCAGCCCCAGCACGGGATTGGTCGCGCGATAGCGCACGTCGCCGCTGTCGTCAGGGTTGCCGGCTGCGATGTAGCGGTCGTCCACATCGAAGCGCACCGTGCTATGGCGCACGCCGGCCAATGCCGTCCAGCTCGCGGCGAAGCGCCACGTCAGTTGCGCATAGACATCGGCGTTCCACACCGTATCGTCCTCGTCGCGTTTCAGCGCACCGCGTCGGCCGCCGTCGTTGAGGTAGCCGCGGCGGCGTTCCCGCATCCCGTCGAGCTCGACGCCGGCGACGAAATCGGCGGTGCCGCCATGCAGCCCGCGTCGCATGTATTGCAGACCCAATCCGCCGTAGTCGCGTTCGAGATCGACGATGCCGCCTGCCGAAGTCGGGCTCAGTTGCGCGGCGAGCGGGATCGCAAGCGCCTGGAACAGATCGCGCTGGCCGAAGTAGAGGCGGGCGCCGATGGAACGCGAGCCGTCCAGCGCATGCTCGAACAGCAGGCCCGCCTGCCGCTGGCGCACCGACTTGCGCGCGTCTTGAGCGAGGTTCAGTGGCGCCGCGCCGCGCCGGTCGCTTCCGTACTCCGCACGCGTGAGGCCGCCCGGATCCTGCGCGTGGGGCTGTTCGAAGACGTTGCCGGTCAAAGTGAGCCGGCTCGACGGCCCGACCTCGAAGCGCAGCTTGGCGTTGAACAGCGTACGTTCCGCGGCGCTGTGCTCGCGCCAGCCGTCGGTCGTGAAACGGCTCAGGGAAGCGGCGCCTTGGAAGCCCTCGGTTTCGCCGAGCAGGCGCAGGCCCAGCCTTTGAGTGTCGGAACGGGCGCGGTCGAGCCCGGCTTCGATACGATCCGGACCGCCGAGCGCGGTGGTGACCTGGAGCACACCGCCCGCCGCGTTGCCGTAGAGCTGGGCAAGCGGGCCGCGCAGCACTTCGATACGTTCCGCACCCGCAAGATCGATGGCCGATACCTGGCCCTGGCCGTCCGGCATGGTGGCGGGAATGCCGTCGACGAGGATGCGCACGCCGCGTACGCCGAAGGTCGAGCGCGCGCCGAATCCGCGGATCGAGAGCTGCAGATCCTGGGCGTAGTTCTGGCGTTCGAGTGCCTGGACGCCGGGCAGGCGGACGAGCGGTTCGGACAGATTGACCCGCGGCCCGGCGGCGCGGATGGCCTCCGCGTCCAGCGTATTCACCGCCGCCGGCGCATCGAAGACGCGCTGTTCACGGCGGCTGGCGGAAACGACGATTTCTTCCGCCGTGTCCTGAGCGGCAACGGGAAAGCCCGCGCCGCAGGCGAGCACGAACAGGGCACAGCGGCGGAAAGCGCGGATGAACATGGTTGGAGGGTATCAACCATGCAGCAGGCAATGTGCCGGAGACGACCGGCGTGCACCGCCGCCTCAGCGCAGCGTCTGCAGTTTCTGCTCCACGAATGACGCGATGCCGGGAGCGAGCGTGCCGGTCTCGCGAGCGCGGGCATAGGCCGCCGCTGCGTCCCCGGTCCGCCCGGCCGCCTCGTAAGAGCGTCCAAGCCCGACCCACCAGATGCCCGCATACGGGGCGAGGTCCAGCACGGCGAGGTATTCCTCGATGGCTTCGGTGTGACGGCCGAGACGCTGCAACAGCGCGGCGGTGAAGGCCCGGTATTCGGCGTTCGACTCGGCTGCCGCGGCGTGGGAACGCAAGGTCTGCAGCGCGGCGGCCTCTTCGCCGCGTTCGAGTTGCAACCGTGCCAGCACGATGGCGAAGTTCGTTTGCGCAGGATTCAAGCGCAGACCCTCGGCCAGCACGGTTTCGGCATCCTCATCGGCATGCGCCTCGATGAGCAGCACCGCCAGCGTCTGACGCGCTGCTTCATGGGAGGGATCCAAAGCCAAGGCCGACCGCAAGGCGGCGCGTGCTTCGATGACGCCGCTCACCAGTTCGCCGCGGGCGTTGCGGCCCTTGTACTGGAAGGCGGCCACTAGTCTTCCACCTCGCTGGTGACGCGCATGACCTCGGCGATGGTGGTGCGTCCGCCGGCCGCGAGCGACAGCGCATGCGAGCGCAGGGTGCAGCCCTGCATGCGGACGCGCGCAAGCTCCATGAAGCCGGCCGGGTCGTTGCGGTTGACCGCCTCGACCAGGTCGCTGTCCATTTCGAGCAGTTCGTACACGCCGTTGCGGCCGCGGTAGCCCGTGCCGTTGCAATGCGTACAGCCGCGGCCGCGGACGAAGTTTCCATCGCTTAAGCTCTCGCCGCACGCCTCCAGCCAGGCCCGTTCCTGCGAAGTGAGAGCATGAGGCTCGGCGCAGCTTTCGCACACCAGCCGGACCAGGCGCTGCGCAAGCACCGCGTGCAGCGAGGTGGACACCATGTACGGCGGTGCGCCCATGTCGATCAGGCGGATGGGCGTGCTCGCCGCGTCGCGCGTATGCAGCGTGGAGAACACCAGGTGGCCGGTGAGCGCGGCGCGCAAACCGATCTGCACGGTTTCCTGGTCGCGCATCTCGCCGACCAGGATCACGTCCGGGTCGTGGCGCAGCACCGAGCGCAGCACGCGCGCGAAAGTCAGATCGATCTTTTCGTTGACCTGCACCTGGGTTACGCCGGGCAAGCGGTATTCGACCGGGTCCTCGACGGTGATGATCTTCTTGTCGATGGTGTTGATTTCCGCGAGGGTGGAGTAGAGGGTGGTGGTCTTGCCGCTGCCGGTGGGGCCGGTCACCAGGATCATGCCGCTCGAGCGATGGGAAAGCGCGCGGACGCGGCCGAGGATCGCCGGCGGCATGCCCAGCGTGTCCAGTCCGCGCGCGCCGGCGGACTGGTTGAGCAGACGCAGCACCACCGACTCGCCGTGTTGCGTCGGCATGGTGGAAATGCGCACGTCGATCTGCTGCCCCCGTGCGCGGACGTTGCAGCGCCCGTCCTGAGGCAGGCGCTTTTCGGAAATGTCGAGGCCCGCCATAAGCTTCAGGCGCAGCACCAGCGGCGGGGCGATCTTGGCGTCGGCCTCAGTGCAGTACCAGCATGGAGTCTTTCCGTCTATCACATCTCCGAGCCACAGAGACGGACTCAGATAAAGTATGTCGTGGAGTGCTTGAAAAAAAAAAACATACCCACACATGCCTTATAGT
>QGUL01000329.1 GCA_003242425.1 Pseudomonadota bacterium
GCGTTGGCTTCAGTATTGTTTCGTGCATCATACACTCATCCAAACAGAACGTCAATTAGATTGAAAAAGCTACTATATGAATCGCAAAATGATTACTACTGTCGTCGAGCGGGAGGTCTTGCGGGCCAGTTGCGCGCGGGAGAGGCCGCGGATTTCTCTGGCCACAGCGTCAACCAAGGTGTAAACTGACAACTGAACTGTCAACCGCGAAATGATTGGAGCCTACCAGTGAGCGAGAGGATGTCCAACGCGCCGGTGTACTACGCCCTCGCGCAGGCGCACTTCAATCCTGTCGCGGCAATGTCCAAGTACGTGGACCAGATCCAGGATCGGCTGCGACGCGAGGGATACCCGTTGTTTGAGCCGCAGCAAGTCACGCATCTAGTTGTGCCAGGGCCGGGTCGAGCGCAGCCAGTGGAACCGCAGGTCACGCAGGTCCATCAGTGGCTCATCACCCGCAGCGACCGCACAGCGGGGTTCATCTTGGCGCCATCGGCCATCACCTACCACACAACCCACTACGACACGCATAACGAGTTCATTCCGGAACTGCTGCGCGGCTTGGCGGCCGTGCACGAGGCGGCCACCCTTGACCACGTCAGTCGGTTGGGCCTTCGCTACCTGGATGCCGTGTTACCTCGCGCCGGTGAGAGCGTGGAGCAGTACCTTGTTGGCGGGTTGCATGGGGTCGAGTTCAATGCACAGCCACTTTACAGACTGACGGAATCGGTCTTTAGGACGGAGATTGGCCCACTGGTACCGATGGGGACGCTCGTGGCTCGGGTGCATAGGATGACCGCGCCCTTGGGGTTCCCGCCAGACATGCAGCCCAGCGGCTTGACGATTAACTCGAAATTCGAGGTAAAGGAGCCTCGGGCGCATGCGGTCATTGATACGGATCACTTCGTCGAAGGCCGCATGCCGATCGACATGGACAAGCTAGGTGAGGAGTTGCTCTCGCTGCATGCGATCATCAAGTCTGTCTTCCGAGCGACGACGACGGATCACGCGCGCGGCGCGTGGGCCTGAACCGGACAAGGCAAACGCCATGTACACAGCAACCCTCCCTTCCCAGCGACCGATGCCGTTCGCCGTGCCGATAGGGGCTGCCGCTACCGCAGCTTTTGCGCTGATCGGCTCAGCCCTTGTGATCGGCGGCACTGGCAGTGTTTTCGATCTCTCCCGTGCCGGGGACTGGCGCAGGATGTTGGAGGCGCGCGTGCCCTTTCATGTCGATGTGGGGGCGGCTGACGAGAGCCAAGAACAGCGCCCGGATCTGCGATCTGCATCTGACCACCTTGCCAACATCCGCCAAGTGTTGAATCCGGCCATCGCGGATCTGGCCGCTGTGTTCGGCGTCTCCCGGCAGGCGATCTACAAGTGGATCGGCGGCGAAGCCACGCCTGAGCCTGAGAAGTTTGAGCGGATCATCGCCCTTAGTCATGCTGCTGACGCTTTCCGAGACGCTGGAATTACGCGCGCGTCTGCCATGCTGAAGATGAAGGCGTTTGAAGGTCGGTCCTTGCTGGACCTCGCTGCTACCGGGCAGCTTTTGCCCTCACATATTCAAATGCTGATTGCCGAAGCCCAAGCGATGGATGCAGCATACGACCGATCCGGTATGGCGAAGTCGAAAGCGAAGCCCTCGACCGACTGGCGCGCAGAGGTGTCCATTCCCGGGGCTCCCGAGTGACAGGTCGGGGGAGGATGGATGCTGGCTCGTGATACGGACTGGCGACAGGGCGATCTACTAACTCGCGAGGCCGCTGCTGCTCTCGGGCTGGTCGCGGCTGTTGACGAGGAGCGCCGCGTCATCGTTATCACTCACGACTGCGATCTGCCGCATGGGAGCGAGTTGTGCGTCGAGGTCATCGTCGCCGAAATGGTCGTCAAGGAGGACCCGCAGCTCTCCTACGCCAAAAACCCGCGACGACTCCACCTTGCCTACGAGGGCATCAACGCTGCGCCGTTGATTCTTGAGCTTCGGCACGGTGATCGCCGCAGCGTACCGAAAGGCGATTTCGCCGAGCGCGCAGTCAAAGATCACAGCCTCGCGCTGCCGATTGACGCCAAGCGGATTCTGAAGCAATGGCTCGCTGCACGGTACGGCCGACCTGCCTTTCCCAACGAGTTCGAAGAGCGACTGCGTAAGGGCAAGGTCGAGCGGAAGATTGCAAAGATTCTGGAGCCCGATGCCAAGTACCTGGTCGGGCTGTTCTTCGATCTGGGCGAGCAGCGAGGCACAGAAGCGGTCGAGGGGGAGCCCTACGCCTTGTCGGTATCTGTTGTCTACGACGCCAACGAAGGGGGCGCCGACGCAAGGGGAGCGGCCGAGCGTGTCGCCATGCAGTTGCGCGAGCTGTTCGAAAATACCTATGGCAAGCCCGACGTTGCCACGGAAATCGCGCTCGACGCTTGCGAAGCCGTGGCAGACACCTACCTGACGCTTGCTGATCTGCGCCGGGTGGATCAGTGGCGCCTGGAGTACATCAGCCTGCGCGATGGCGAGCAGGGCGACTTCCTTCCAGTTGGCGAGATTCCGGTGTAATCGGCGAGGGCCCCGCGCCAGCCCGCGGTTTTCCGCCCAAACGCGTCCTGATGGAGAAGTTGGGTTGTCTTTTCGGGTGAAGTCCACCACCACCATTCAGCGCCCAACCGGCTCCGGTTGGGCGTTTTCGTTTGTGGAATCCGCGACTCCGCCGCAGTGCGGGGTTCAGGCAGACCGCCTCGCGAGCCTCCCAACACATCTTTTCGGCCAGCCACTGAATCGCCCCGGCTTCTCCGGAGGCCATTTCGTCTGAGTCACGCCGCCATGGCGTGACCCGTGTTGCCGGCGTGGTACGCCGCCTCGGCTTCTGCCGGGGGTATGTTGCCGATCGACCCCAGCA
>QGUL01000330.1 GCA_003242425.1 Pseudomonadota bacterium
CGCCTGTTGCGCGAGAAATATCCGGGCGTGCCGGTGGTGACCTACGTCAACACCTCGGCGGCGGTGAAGGCCGAAAGCGACATCTGCTGCACCTCGGCCAACGCGGTGAAAATCGTCGAGAGCCTCGGCGTGCCGCGCGTCATCATGATTCCCGACGAATTCCTGGCGAAGAACGTCGCGGCGCAGACCAAGGTCGAGGTGATCGCCTGGGCCGGCCACTGCGAAGTGCACGAGCGCTTCACGGTCGATGACATCGAGCGTTTCCGTCTGCTGTACCCGGGCGTCGTGGTACTGGCGCATCCCGAATGCCCGCCGGAAGTGGTGAAGGCCGCCGATTTCACCGGCTCCACCGCGGGCATGATCGACTACGTCGGCGAGAAGCGTCCGTCACGCGTGGTGCTCATCACCGAATGCTCGATGAGCGACAACGTCGCCGTGCAGTTCCCGGACATCGAATTCGTGCGGCCTTGTCAGCGCTGCCCGCACATGAAGCGCATCACGCTGGAGAACATCCGCCGCGCCTTGGAAACCATGACCCACGAAGTGACCGTGGACCCGGAAATCGCCCCGCGCGCCCGCCGTGCGATCGAGCGCATGCTCGAAGTGAAATAAGCGCACCCGAGGCTCGCGCTCACGCAAAAGGCCATCACCATGAACCTACGTCCTTCCCGCATCGTCATCGTCGGTGGTGGCATCGCGGGGCTGGCGACGGCGCTCAAGCTGGCGCCCATGCCCGTCACGCTGCTGGTCAAGGCGCCCCTCGGTACCGAAGCCTCCACGCCTTTGGCCCAGGGCGGCATCGCCGCGGCGCTCGGCGCGGACGACTCGCCGCGCCTGCACGCGGCCGATACGCTCGCCGCTGCGGCCGGCGTCGGCGATCCGCACATCACTTCCCGCGTCACCGGCGAAGCAGCGGCCTGCATCGACGATCTGCTGCGCTACGGCGTGCCCTTCGACCGTGACGAGAACGGCCGTCTCGCGCTCGGCCTGGAAGCGGCGCATTCGCGCCGGCGCATCGTGCACGCCGGCGGCGATGCGACGGGACGCGTGGTCATCGAGACGCTGATCCGCGCGGTGCAGCGCGCCGAACACATCGAGGTGATCGACAACGTGCGCGTCACCGAAGTGCTGGCCGAGGACGGCGCGGTGCGCGGTGTCATCGGCGAACGCGCTGGGACGCCGTTCTTCCTGTCCACCTCCGCGCTGGTGCTGGCGACCGGCGGCGTCGGCGGACTCTATACGCATACCACCAATCCGCTCGGTTCCGTGGGCAGCGGTTTCGTGCTGGCCGCGCGCGCCGGAGCGGTGTTGCGCGACGTCGAATTCGTGCAGTTCCATCCCACTGCGATCGCGGTGGGCCGCGATCCCATGCCGCTCGCGACGGAAGCCCTGCGAGGCGAGGGCGCGATCCTCGTCAACCAGCGCGGCGAGCGTTTCATGGAATCGGTGCCGGGGCGCGAACTTGCGCCGCGCGACGTGGTCGCGCGCGCGATCTGGCGCCAGATCGAAGGCGGCAACGACGTGTACCTGGATGCGCGCACGGCCGTGGGCGAGCGTTTTCCCGCGCGCTTTCCCGCTGTCTACGCGCTCTGCATGGAGGCCGGGCTCGATCCGGTCAAACAGCCGATTCCGGTACGGCCCGCGGCGCATTTCCACATGGGCGGCATCGCGGTGGACGAGCGCGGCCGCAGCAGCATCGAAGGCCTGTGGGCCTGCGGCGAAGTCGCCGCCACAGGCTTGCACGGAGCGAACCGTCTGGCGAGCAACTCGCTTCTCGAAGGACTCGCCTTTGCGCGCTGGATTGCGCAGGACATTGCCGGCAGCCAGCCGCAGCCGCGTATGCGCCCCTTTGCGATGCCCGATCCGAAACCGCGTCCCTTCGACGCGGCCACGATGGCCGAGGTGCGGCGCATCATGACGCAGCACGTCGGCGTGGTGCGCAACGCCGAAGGGCTGCGTACCGCGGCGCTGCGATTGAGCGAACTCGCGCACGGCGACAGTGCAACCGCCGACGCGGCACTCGCCGGGGCGTTCATTGCCGTCGCCGCGCTGGAACGCCGCGAAAGCCGCGGCGCGCATTGCCGCAGCGACTATCCCGAGACGCAGGAGGCGTGGGCGCGCCACATCGAGCTCACCCTGGCCGACCTCGAGCAGCGGGTCGCATCGCTGCAAGCCCAACGCGTGGCGGTGTGAGATGACGGTCGAAGCGCTCCCCGATTTGCTCGTCGAGCCGCTCGTCCGTGAAGCGCTGCGGGAGGATCTCGGCCGCGCCGGCGACGTCACCAGCGCCGCCGTCATTCCCGCCGGCACGCGCATGCGTGCGGCAATGGTCGCGCGTCAGCCGGGCGTCGTCGCCGGCCTGCAGTGCGCGGAAATCGCTTTCCGCTTGCTGGACGAGCGCGTCTCGCTCACACGGCGCAAACGGGACGGCGACCGTGTCGCCGCAGGCGAAGCGGTGCTGGAAGTGGAGGGCGATGCGCGCGCCATCCTCGGTGCCGAACGCGTGGCGCTCAATTTCGTGTGCCGGCTGTCCGGGATCGCGACGGCGACCGCCGCGCTGGTGGAAGCCGCCAAGCCGCACAAGGCGCGCATCACCTGCACCCGCAAGACCACGCCGGGCTTGCGCGCGCTGGAGAAGCACGCCGTGCGCGCCGGCGGCGGCGCCAACCACCGCTTCGGTCTCGACGACGCGGTGCTCATCAAGGACAACCACATCGCCGTGGCGGGCGGGGTGCGGATCGCCATCGAGCGCGCCCGCGCGGCGGTCGGGCATTTGGTCCAGATCGAAGTCGTAGTCCTGACCCGCGAGCAGCTCGACGAAGCGCTGGCCGCGGGCGTGGACGCGGTGCTGCTCGACAACATGAGTCCCGAGCAATTGCG
>QGUL01000331.1 GCA_003242425.1 Pseudomonadota bacterium
AAGCGCAAGGCCGCGCGTCAGCTCGGCGCCTCCGACACGCAGTCGCTGCCCGCCAACGAGGAGGTCGAGGCCGAACTGCTCGCCTACCAGGCGCTCTACCAGGGCTAGGAACAGCGCGAGCGCATCCGCCGGTTGCGGGCCATCGCCCTGGAAGTCATGCGCGCACTGAGCGATTTCCGGCCCTACCTCGCCGGCTCGGTGCTCAAGGGCACCGCCGGCCGCTATGCCGACATCGACCTGCAGCTCTACACCGACGACCTCAAGGCGCTGGAGCTCTACCTGCTCAACCGCGCCATTCCCTACGACGTGGCCGAGCGCCGCCCCGTCAGCGAAGAGGTCCGCCCCATGGAAGTGCTGCGGCTGGAATGGGCGGGCGTGCCGGTGAATCTCTACGTCTATCCGTCCAACGACGAACGCAGAACTCTGAAGGCCTCGCCCACGGCGCGCGTAATCGAACGCGCCAACCTGAGCGCCGTGGCAGAACTCGTCGCCAGCGATGCCTAGAACGCGGATTTACCTCCTTGGCGGCCTGCTATGCGCGGCCGCGCTCGCAGCCGGCATTTATGTGGGCTACGTGGCCCGCAGCGGCAGCCCCGAACCGGCCGGCTCGGCCGCTTTGCTGCGGACCCCCTTCACGACCCTGTCCGGCACGCCCGCCACGTTGTCGCAATGGCGCGGCCGCCGGCTGGTCGTGAATTTCTGGGCGACCTGGTGCGCCCCTTGTCGCGAGGAGATGCCTCTGCTCAACCAGGCGCGGGCACAATATGCCTCGAACGGCGTCGAATTTGTGGGGATCGCCGTCGATTCTGCGGCGCCCGTGCAGCAATTCGTCACCCAGCTCGACATCCGCTACCCCATCCTCATCGGCGGCGCGGAAGCATTGGAACTGGTCCGCCGCCTCGGCAATCCGGCCGGCGGTTTGCCCTTCACGGTGCTGGTGGAGCCGGACGGCAGTGTCTCGCGCACCAAGCTGGGCCGGATCGAGGAAAGGGATCTGATCGAGTGGCTGGGCCCCGCGCCGCAGGCCTGGCAGCGCGAAATTCCGCTAACTTCCGGCAAATATTTGGACAACGGCAGGGAACTGCGGCAAACTCGCGCCCATGCCGAAAACCAGAGCTCAAGCTGAGAAAGTCCCGGACGGACGCCGTCGGATTCTCGTCATCCACGGCCCCAACCTCAATCTGCTCGGGACGCGCGAGCCGGAGATCTACGGCAGTGAAACCCTGGAAGCCATCAACGCCCGGCTGGTCGAACTCGGCGCGGCGCGCGGCGTGGCCGTGGAGTGCTTCCAGAGCAATCACGAAGGTGCGCTGATCGAGCGCATTCATGCCGCGAAAGAGCAGGGATTTTCGTTCATCGTAATCAATCCGGGCGGGTTCACCCACACCAGTGTCGCGCTCCGCGACGCCCTGGCGGCGGTGGCCATCCCGTTCATCGAGGTACATCTGTCCAACGTGCATGCACGCGAAGCCTTCCGCCGCCATTCCTATTTCAGTGACCTGGCGGTCGGGACCATTTGCGGCCTCGGCAGCCGGGGCTACGAATACGCGCTGGCCTACGCGTCCGAGCACTGAAGCACGCCGCCTGCCGGCGCCGTGCGGAGGAGTTTCCCCATGGATTTGCGCAAACTGAAAAAACTCATCGACCTTGTCCAGGAATCCGGCATCGCCGAACTGGAGGTCACTGAAAACGACGAAAAAGTGCGGATCGTCCGCGGCGGCGGCCCGCAGCGCGAGGTCTACGTCAGCGCCCCGCCGGTGATGCCGGCGCCGGCCGCGCTGCCTGCCGCTCCCGCCGCGGCGCCGGCCCCCGCGCCGGCCGCCGAGCCGGAGCTGCCGAAGGGCCATGTGGTGAAGTCGCCGATGGTGGGCACCTTCTACCGCGCCCCCTCGCCCGGCGCCAAACCCTTCGTGGAGGTGGGCGACGCGGTCAAGGTCGGCCAGACGCTCTGCATCATCGAGGCGATGAAGCTGCTGAACGAAATCGAGTGCGACAAAGACGGCGTGATCAAAGCGATCCTGATCGAAAACGGGCAGCCGGTCGAATACGGCGAACCGCTGTTCGTCATCGAGTAATCCCGCGTCGCATTCCAAATGTTCGAAAAGATCCTCATTGCCAACCGGGGCGAGATCGCGCTCCGCATCCAGCGGGCCTGCCGCGAAATGGGCATCCGCACGGTCGTGGTCCATTCCGAGGCCGACCGCGACGCCAAATACGTGAAGCTGGCCGACGAGTCGGTCTGCATCGGCCCGGCCCCGTCCGCCCAGTCCTATCTCAACATCCCGGCCATCATCGCCGCGGCCGAGGTGACCGACGCCGAGGCCATCCATCCGGGCTACGGTTTTCTCTCCGAGAACGCCGACTTCGCCGAGCGGGTGGAGAAGAGCGGTTTCGTGTTCATCGGGCCGCGCCCCGAGAACATCCGCCTGATGGGCGACAAGGTCGCCGCCAAGGAAGCCATGATCAAGGCCGGGGTGCCGTGCGTGCCGGGCTCGGACGGACCCTTGCCTGAAGACCCGGCAGAGGTCATCCGCATCGCCCGCGACATCAAGTATCCGGTGATCATCAAGGCCGCCGGCGGCGGCGGCGGGCGCGGGATGCGCGTCGTCCACACCGAGGCGGCGCTGCTCAACGCTGTGCAGATGACGCGCGCGGAAGCGCAGGCGGCGTTCGGCAACCCGACCGTCTACATGGAGAAGTACCTGGAGAACCCGCGCCACATCGAGATCCAGGTCCTCGCCGACGCCTACCGCACCGGCCGCGGCCTGGGCAAGCGGGACTGTTCCATCCAGGCCCGCCCCCAGAAATGGCTGGAGGAGCGGCGGGCCCCGGGAATACCGCCCGGACGCGGTGCCCCCACGGGGGCGCGCGCGCG
>QGUL01000332.1 GCA_003242425.1 Pseudomonadota bacterium
CTCGCGCGCAGCTCGCCCTGGTCGCCCACCTGGCCGCCGGACTCGGCATAGAACGGCGTCTGGTCGAGCACGATCACGCCGAGGTCGCCTTCCAGCAGTTCCTCGACCGGCGTGCCGTCCTTGTACAGCGCCAATACGCGTCCCTCGGTCTCCAGCTTCTCGTAGCCGTGGAAGACGGTGGGCTCGCCCTCGAATTCGAGGTTCGCCGCCATCTTGAACTTGCCGGCGGCGCGCGCCTGTTCGCGCTGGCGCGCCATCGCGGCCTCGAAGCCCTGCTCGTCCACGCGCACGCCGCGCTCGCGGCAGATGTCGGCCGTGAGGTCGAGCGGGAAACCGTAGGTGTCGTGCAGCTTGAAGGCCGTCTCGCCGTTCAGCAGTCTGGTGCCGGACTTGAGCACCTGCTCGAGCTCGGCGTCGAGGATCGCCATGCCGTTCTCGATGGTGGCGAAGAAGCGGTCCTCTTCCTGTTTGAGCACCTCCATCACCCGCGTCTGGCTGGCAGTCAGTTCGGGATAGGCCTCGCCCATTTCCTTCACCAGATCGGGCACCAGGCGATGGAAGAAGGCTTCACGCGCGCCGAGCTTGTAGCCGTGGCGGATGGCGCGGCGGATGATCCGGCGCAGCACGTAGCCGCGCCCTTCGTTGCCGGGGATGACGCCGTCGGCGATGAGGAAGGAGCAGGCGCGGATGTGATCCGCCAATACCCGCAGCGAGGGATTGTCGAGCTCCGTCTGCCCGGTCTCGCGCGCCGCGGCCGCGACCAGGTTGCGGAACAGGTCGATCTCGTAGTTGGAGTGCACGCCCTGCAGCACCGCGGCAATGCGCTCCAGGCCCATGCCCGTGTCCACGCTCGGCTTGGGCAGCGGATGCATCACGCCCTGCTCGTCGCGGTTGTACTGCATGAACACGAGGTTCCAGATCTCGATGTAGCGGTCGCCGTCCTCCTCGGGCGAACCGGGCGGGCCGCCGGGCACTTCGGGCCCGTGGTCGTAGAAGATCTCGGTACACGGGCCGCAGGGGCCGGTGTCGCCCATCATCCAGAAGTTGTCGGAGGCGTAACGCGCGCCCTTGTTGTCGCCGATGCGCACGATGCGCTCGGCCGGCACGCCGATGTCCTTGCGCCAGATGTCGTAGGCCTCGTCGTCCTCGGCGTACACCGTCACCCACAGCCGCTCGGGCGGCAACTGGAACTCGCGGGTGAGCAGCTCCCAGGCGTAGGCGATCGCTTCGCGCTTGAAGTAGTCGCCGAAGCTGAAGTTGCCCAGCATTTCGAAGAAGGTGTGGTGCCGGGCGGTGTAGCCGACGTTCTCGAGGTCGTTGTGCTTGCCGCCCGCGCGCACGCACTTCTGCGCCGTGGCCGCACGGTTGTACGGGCGTTTGTCGAAGCCCAGGAAGACATCCTTGAACTGGTTCATGCCCGCGTTGGTGAACAGCAGCGTCGGGTCGTCGTGCGGCACGAGCGAGCTGGACGGAACGATCTGATGCCCTTTGGCGGCGAAGAACTGGAGAAACTTGCTGCGGATGTCTGCCGACTTCATGGAATACGCGCCTTGGCGCCTATGCAAATGTTTGAAAGCCGGACATTTTCGCCGGAATGGCAGGCCGGCGCAAATCAGGCTGTCAGAGGTCGCGGACCAGGCGGATGCCGCTGAACTGCCAGCGCGCCTCGGGCGGGAAGAAGTTGCGGTAGGTCGGACGGATGTGCGAGGCAGGCGTCGCGCAGGAACCGCCGCGCAGGACCTGCTGGCTGCACATGAACTTGCCGTTGTATTCGCCCAGCGCCCCCGGTGCCGGCCGGTAGCCGGGATAGGGCGCGTAGGCGCTGGCGGTCCATTCCCAGACGTCGCCGTAGAGCTGGGCCATGGCGCCATCCGGCGCCTGTGCCGGACGCGGATGCAGCGCGCCCGAGTCGAGGAAGTTGCCGTCGATCGGTGCCTGCCGCGCCGCGTGCTCCCACTCGTATTCCGTCGGCAGGCGCGCCCCGGCGTAGCGCGCGTAGGCGTCGGCCTCGTAATAGCTCACGTGGCAGACGGGTTCTTCCGGCTGCACGGGCCGCAGGCCGTGCAGGGTGTGCGTCATCCAGACACCGTCGCGCTTTTCCCAGTAGAGCGGCGCGCGCCAGCCCTGTGCCTGCACGGCGTCCCAGCCGGCCGACAGCCACAGCGTCGGCCGCTCGTAGCCTCCGTCCTCCATGAAAGCCAGGAACTCGGCGTTGGTGACGGGGCGCGAAGCGAGGCTGAAAGGCCGCAGGAAAGCGCGGTGGCGCGGGCCTTCGTTGTCGAAGGCAAAGCCCTCACCCGCATGCCCGAAGGCGTACAGCCCGCCCTCGTAGTCGTGCCAGCGCAGTGCGGGCGCCGGGCGCCGCAAGGCCTCCGCGCCCGGCTCGCGATAAGCGGGACGCAGCGGATTGCAGCCGAAAAGATGCTTGATGTCGGTGAGCAGCAGCTCCTGATGCTGCTGTTCGTGATGCAGGCCGAGCTCGACGATCGCCGCAAGTTCCGGTTCCAGGCCGCGCGCGAGCAGCGCATCCATGTGCGCATCGACGACGCGGCGGTAGTCGAGAATCTGCCGCCGGCCCGGGCGCGTCAGCAGCCCGCGGCGCGGCCGCGCGTGCTGCGCGCCCACCGACTGGTAGTAGGAGTTGTAGAGCACCCGGTAGGCCGGATCGTAGAGGCGATAGCCGGGCTGGCGCTCCAGCACGAAGGTTTCGAAGAACCAGGTGGTGTGCGCGAGATGCCATTTGGCGGGGCTGCAATCGGGCATCGACTGCACGGCACAATCCTCGTCCGTGAGCGGCGCGGCGAGCTCGACGGGGGTACCGCGCACGGCGTGAAAACGTACCCCCAGCCGCCCCCGGTTGTTGATCAAGTG
>QGUL01000333.1 GCA_003242425.1 Pseudomonadota bacterium
CTGTACCCCCGAGATTCTTCCAGAGTGTCATGTTCGGCGCGTTAGCTGTTTTTAAAGAGCCAGAGTAGTCCACCCCCAGTTCCGTTCCCCGGCGGATGATGTCGGCCTTGCTCAGGGCGATGATGGGTGCGTGGATGTGCAAACGCTGTCCCGTCACCCCCGCCTTCGTGGCCAGATTCGCCATCGCCTCGAAGGCGCGCACGTATTCGGGCCGGCAATCCGGATAGCCGGAATAATCGACGGCGTTGGCGCCGTAGAAGATGTGCTGCGCGCCCAGCACTTCGGCCCAGGCGAGTGCGAGCGAGAGCATGATCGTATTGCGCGCCGGAACGTAGGTGACCGGAATCTCGCCGGCCGCCGCGCCACCCACCGGCACCTCGATGCTGCGGTCGGTCAATGCCGAGCCGCCGAATGCGGACAGGTCCACCGCCACGCATTTGTGCTCGCGCGCACCGAGCGCCTTAGCCACCCGCTCGGCCGCCTTCAGCTCGGTGTTGTGCCGCTGGCCGTAATCGACGGACAGCGCATAGCAGGCGTAGCCCTCGGCGCGCGCGATCGCGAGCACGGTCGCCGAATCGAGACCGCCTGACAAAAGAACAACGGCTTTGGGCGCTTCGTTCACTGCGGGGTTGAAAGCACGAGCGTCGGCCGCGACGGGCTCAACGCTTGGCCAGCCGCTGCTTCGCCTGTTCGGCAGCGGGGCTGTTCGGATATTTGGAAATCAGGGTCTGCAAAGTCTTGCGCGATCCCGGCAGATCGCCCGATTCGGCCTGGCTGCTCGCCTTGTTGAGCAGCGCATCCGGCGCCTTGGGATGATCCGGCCAGGTCTGCACGACCTTGTCCTGCGCGGCGATCGCCGCCTTGTAGTCGCGCAAGGCGTAGTAGGCGTTGCCGATCCAATATTGCGCCGCCGGCGCGAGCTGGCTTTGCGGATAGGTGCTGAGGAAGGACTGCAAGGCCTGGATGGCAGCCCCGTAGTTGTTGGCCTTGAAATGGGCAAGGCCCGCTTCGTAGGCCTGCTGCTCCGCCGCGGCGGCCTGCGCGGCCTGATCGCGTTCGGCCTGCGCCTGCTCGAACTTCCGCAGGCGGTTGTCGAGATCGACGTAGAGATCCTTCTGGCGTTTGTCGAGCAGATCGATCCGGCTGTGCAGGACCTCGACCTGTCCGCGCAGCTCGGTGATTTCGCGCCGCAGTTCGTCGATGGCGTCGGCCAGCCGCAGCAGCGACTCGCTGCTGGCGGCCTGGTCGAGCCGGCGCTGCTGTTCGTCGACGCGGGCCCGCAGTTCGTTGACCGCCTTGCGGGCCTCGTCGTCCGAGAAAAGGGCGTGTGCCGCGGCGCTGTAGGCGACCAGCAGCGCGGCGCTCAGGATACGGTGATATTTCGCCATGTCCCGTTCCCTTTTCCCGGATTCAAATCAGCGATCAGTAGACCAGATCGCCGCGACGGTTCTCCGCGTAGCAGCTCTCAGTCTTCTCGGTGCAGCGCGGTTTCTCTTCGCCGTAGCTGATGGTCTCGATCTGGCTGGCGCTCGCGCCCAGCAGCGTCATGCGGCTCTTGATCGCGTCGGCACGGCGCTGACCGAGGCCGATGTTGTACTCGCGGCTGCCGCGCTCGTCCGCGTGCCCCTCGATGCGCACCTTGCGGTTAGGGTTGTCGCGCAGGTAGCGCGCATGCGCTTCGACCACGGGCGCGAATTCCGGCTTGATCGCGTCGCTGTCGAAATCGAAATACACGCTGCGCGCCTGCAGCTGCTTGTAGAGCGGATGGCTGGGATCGGTCAGCGGATCCCCGGCGACGCTGCGCTCTTGCACCGCACCCGTCGAGGGCCCAGTCGAAGGCGTCGCCCCTTCCTGCACCGGGGCGCCGCTGTCCGTGCTCGGCTGACTCGCGCACCCGGCAATCAACGCCGCCAACGCGGCAATGGCGAAGCTCTTTTTCATTCGTTTCTCCTTGGTGTGACTTCCATCAATTCGTCGGGAAAGGACCCCAAGCAGGTTCGCGCACGTCGGCTGCCGTCACCGACAAGCGCTGAGGACTCATGCGACCGTCGCTCGAGGTGATGGACAGCACGCCACGCCCCCCTACTTCGGTCGCATACAAAATCAGCTTGCCGTTGGGCGCGAAACTGGGCGACTCGTCCCGTTGCGTATCGGTCAGCACCTGCGATTGTCCACTTGCCAGGTCCATCACCGCAACCCGGAATTGACCCTCTTCACGCGTGACATAGGCCATCGTGCGCCCGTCCGGGCTGATCCGCGGGCTCACGTTGTAACTCCCCGAAAGTGTCACGCGCTCGACACGCCCTCCGGTCAGCGACATACGGTAGATCTGCGGCGACCCGCCGCGATCGGACGTGAAGTAAATCGTCTGGCCGTCCGGTGCGAAGAACGGCTCGGTATCGATGGCACGGGTATGGGTCAGACGCCGCAGTCCCGTACCGTCGGCATTGACCAGGAATATTTGGGTGCCACCTTCCTTGGACAAGGCCACTGCGAGCTGGCGACCGTCCGGCGACCAGGCCGGCGCACTGTTCGAACCGGGGAAACTCGCCACCGCCCTGCGCTGGCCGGTATGCAGGTTGTGGACGTAGACGACCGGCCGCTTGTTCTCGAAGGAGACGTAGGCAATCTGGGTACCGTCCGGCGACCAGGCCGGCGACAGGATCGGCTCCCGCGAGCTGAGCGCCGTCTGCGGATTCATGCCGTCGGCGTCGGCGATCTGAAGCTGGTAATTGGTCCCGGCCTTGACCACGTAGGCCAGACGGGTGCTGAACACGCCGCGGTCGCCCGTCAGCTTCTCGTAGATGTAATCGGCGATCCGGTGCGCCACCCGCCGGGCCTGGTCCGGCGTCACGTTG
>QGUL01000334.1 GCA_003242425.1 Pseudomonadota bacterium
GCGGCCGGCTGTGGGGTCTGGTCGCCTGGGCCAACTTCCGCCAGCGCTGGATGGGCGACACCAGGCACACGGGGGATTACAGCGTCAAGGGCACGCAGCGCGCGGCGCTGGTCGTGCGCGACAACCTCCATCACCGTTCGGACATCGAGGACGCCTATCTCGCCGCCATCGAGGCCGCGCGCGAGGAGATCATCCTCGCCTGCGCCTATTTCTTCCCCGGCGTGCGTTTCCGCCACGCGCTCATGAACGCGGCGGCGCGCGGCGTGCGCGTGATCCTGCTGCTGCAGGGGCGCGTGGAATACGCGCTTCTGCACTACGCTTCACGGGCGCTCTACGGCGCGCTGCTCGATGCGCGCGTGCAGATCGTGGAATACCGGAAGAGTTTCCTGCACGCGAAGGTGGCGGTGATCGACGGGCGCTGGGCCACCGTGGGATCGTCCAACATCGACCCCTTCAGCCTGCTGCTCGCGCGCGAGGCCAACATCGTGGTGGACGACGAGACGTTCGCGCGCGAGCTGCGCGACAGTCTGATCGAACATATGCGCGAAGGCGCGGCGCCCGTCGAGCGCGAGCACTGGCACAAGCAGCCGCTCATGACGCGCGTGCGGATCTGGATCGCCTACGGCATTGCGCGTTTCCTGATCGGCTGGTTCGGCTACGGCGGCAAGCACTAGCCGCTGCGGGCCGGATTCAGCTCTCGAGATAGGCTTCGATGTCGCGCAGGGATTCGAGCCGGTCCTTGGTCAGACGCATCTCGCATTCCTTGATGCGCACGTCGAGCCATTCGCTGACGCCGGCCAGGGCCACGCCCTCGAGTTTGCAGAACTGGCTGCGGTAGTCGTAGAACGCCGCCTGCGAAGCGGCGAGCCGTGCAGGCGCGCGCGTGCCCTTGGAACGCTCGGCTTTGCGCAGCAGCCGGTCGAGTCGTTGCAGCTGGCGTTCGAGCGATTGCTCGACCTCGCGCAGGTCCGGCTCCAGGCAGGCGAGCTCGCCCGCCGGCGTGCCGGTCTGGCAGCCGGTGCGCTGGGCGGCTTTCGGCGTCTGCTCGAGCGGAGCCTGAGGGGCGCTCTGGGCCGAAACGGGTGTCGGACCGGCTATGCCGATCAACAGAAAGAACGGGACAACAAGCGCTGCGGCTCTCATCTGGAACGCACGAAAGGGCGACGAACGGTCGAAAGGCGTAGAAAGCATCGTGCCGATTATAGAGCCGCTTCGCCGCTGGGTCGAACCGGGCGGGATTGCGGGCGCAGCCGCCAACGGTTACAAGGAGATATGGCCAGGGACTTCGATCTCGTCGTCATCGGCGGCGGCATCAACGGCGCGGGCATCGCGCGCGACGCGAGTGGTCGCGGCTTGCGCGTCGCGCTGCTGGAGCGCGGCGATTTCGGGGGCGGGACCTCCTCCGCGAGCACCAAGCTCATTCACGGCGGACTGCGCTATCTGGAGCATTACGAATTCCGGCTGGTGGCGGAATCGCTCAGGGAGCGCGCGGTACTGGCCCGCCTCGCGCCGCATCTCATCAGGCCGTTGCGCTTCGTGCTGCCGCATGTGCCGGGCCTGCGGCCGGCGTGGATGCTGCGTGCGGGACTGTGGCTCTACGACCGCCTGGGCGGGCGCTCGGCGTTCCCCGTCTCGCGGGCGGTGGCGTTGGACGGCACGCCGGAAGGCGCGCCGTTGCGGCCGGGCCTGAGGCGGGGCTTCGCCTACTGGGACGCCCAGGTCGACGACGCGCGGCTCGTCATTGCCAATCTGCGTTCGGCTGCGGCGCTCGGTGCCGCGTTGTTCCCGCGTACGGCTTTCCTGCGGGCGCGCCGCGATGCGGAATGTTGGCGGATCGAGGCGCTCGACGCGGACGGCGCGCCGCTGCAATTGCGTAGTCGCACGCTCATCAACGCCGGCGGGCCGTGGGTGGAGGAAATCGCGCGCAACATCGAAGGTCGCAGCGGCGGTGGTACGCGTGTACAGCTCGTGAAGGGAAGCCACATCGTCGTGCCCAGGGTCCATGCCGGCGACCACGCCTATTTGTTGCAAAACGACGACCGGCGCATCGTCTTCATCCTGCCGTTCGAGCGGGACTACAGTCTCATCGGCACGACGGACGTGCTGGTCGACACGCCGGCAGCCGGCGCACGCATCGAAGCACACGAGATCCGCTATCTGCTCGACGCCGTCAATCGCTATCTGGCCGTGCCGCTGCGGGCGGAGCGGATCGTCTGGACGTACGCCGGGGTGCGACCCTTGTACGACGACGGTTCCGCCGATCCTTCCGCCACCACGCGCGACTACCATCTGGCGCTCGACGCGGCGCGCGGGCTGCCGCTGCTGACGGTGTACGGCGGCAAGATCACGACCTACCGACGCCTGGCGGAGCAGGCGCTGGAGAAGCTCGCGCCGTGGCTCGCCGTGCGGCGCGGCGCGTGGACCGCCGCATCGCCGCTGCCCGGTGCCGACGGATCTTTCGATGCCTTGCGCGCACGCTATCCGGCGTTGCCTGAGGCTTTGCTGCGGCGCCTTTATGCACGGCACGGCGGCGAGGCGGAGCAGGTGCTCGGCGACGCGCGGCATCTCGAAGACCTCGGGGTGCATTTCGGCGCCGATCTGTACGAGCGCGAGGTGCGGCATTTCGTCGCGCACGAATGGGCGTGCGAGGCGGAAGACGTGCTGTGGCGCCGCACCAAGGCGGGACTGCATCTCGACGCGGCGCAGCGCGTGCGTTTCGCGGATTGGTTCGGGGCGCAACGCCGTCGCGCCGTGCCGGCGAAGGGAAGGGTCGCATGAAGCTCATCACCTGGAACGTGCAGTGGTGCCGCGGCCTCGACGGCCGGGTCGATCCCTTGCGCACCGTGGGCAAACGCG
>QGUL01000019.1 GCA_003242425.1 Pseudomonadota bacterium
CGCGGGAGGGACGAACCCGTCTTTGGGTTTTTCCTTTTGGGAAGGCCGGCCTTCCCACGGGACAAGGCAAGGTCCGCACGGTCGACGCGCGCACGGCCGAGTTGCTGAAGGAGCCCAAGTTCAACGAGGGCTTCATCTACCTCATGTTCAAGCTGCACGTCGATCTGTTCGCGGGTATGGCGGGCACGCTCTTCCTCGGTTTCATGGGGTTGCTGCTGGTGATCGCGATCGTGTCGGGCGTGGTGCTCTACGCGCCCTTCATGCGCAAGCTGGAGTTCGGCACCGTGCGCCGCAACCAGTCTGCACGGCTGAAATGGCTGGATCTGCACAACCTGCTCGGCATCGTGACGCTCGCCTGGCTGTTCGTGGTCGGGCTCACCGGCGTGATCAACACGCTGGCGCAGCCCCTCACCGCGCTGTGGCGTTTCGATCAGGTGAGCGAAATGATCGCGCCCTACCAGGGGCAGCCGCCCGTCACCGAGCCCGGCTCGCTCGATGCGGCGGTGCGCGCGGCGCAGGCGCTGGAACCGGACATGCACGTCAGCTTCGTCGCCTTTCCCGGCACCAACTTCGCGAGCCCCTACCACTACGGGGTCTTCATGCGCGGCAACGAGCCGCTCACTGCCCGTCTGTTCAAGCCCGTGCTCGTCGATGCGCGCACCGCGGAAGTGACCGACAGCCGCGAACTGCCGTGGTACATCACCACCCTGCTCATCTCGCAGCCGCTGCATTTCGGCGATTACGGCGGCACGCCGATGCAAATCCTCTGGGCCCTGCTCGATCTCATGAGCATTGTCGTGTTGTGGAGCGGGCTGGTGCTGTGGTGGCGTCGCCGCAGACAGCCGCTGGAAGCCATCGCGCGCGAAGCCGAGGCCGAAATCGAATCCGGGCTCGTGACGGCGAAGGAGTCGATATGAGCGCGCGCCGCACGCTCAGCGAGGTATACCGCTGGCCCGCCGCCATCGCCCTGGCCAGCCTCGTCGGCCTGTCGAGCGCGCTGTTCGCCGACGGCTTCTGGGATGCCGTCTCCTGGATCGCGCTCGCCGTTCCCGTCGCGGTCGGATGCTGGAAGTGGTTCAACGCGGGTTCGGGTTCCGCATGAAAGTCTGACAGGTGGCGTCCACTATTGCGGACGCCGTTTCTCCATCCCCGCCAGCCGTCGCCAGCCCCGTACTGCATGAGAGGAGTGCTATGCAAAAGCACGGCTGGCGGCTACGGCCGCTCATCTTCGCATGCCTGCTGGCCTATGCCGGCGCCGGCATGACACAGGACGCGACACAACTGCCCACCGTCGAAGTGAAGGCGGAGGCGGCGACCGAATCGGCGACCGGCCCGGTCGGCGGCTACGCCGCCACACGCAGCGCCACCGCCACCAAGACCGACACGCCGCTCGTCGAAACGCCGGCATCGATTTCCATCGTCACGCGCGAGCGCATCGAGGACCAGGGCGCCACGTCTCTGCAGGACGCGCTCAACTACGCGGCAGGCGTGCGCTCGGACGCCTACGGCCTCGATTCGCGCACGGACAGCGTGCGCGTGCGGGGCACCTATCCCGCCGAATTCAAGGACGGCCTCGCGCGCCAACTGACCGGGTACTACACCAGCAGCACACGCAACGATCCGTTCCTCTTCGAGCGCATCGAGGTGCTGCGCGGTCCCGCGTCCATGCTTTACGGACAAGGCAGCACCGCGGGCATCATCAACCTCGTCACCAAGCGGCCGCTGCCCGAAGCGCAGCGCGAAATCGGTGTGCAATACGGCAGCTTCGATCGCAAGCAGCTGCAAATGGATTTCACCGGGCCGCTGACCGAGGACGGGCAGTTCCTGTATCGCCTGATCGCCGTGGCGCGCGATGCCGACACCCAGGTCGATCATGTGGAGGACGACCGGAAACTGTTCGCGCCTTCGCTCACCTGGCGCCCGGGTCCCGACACCTCCCTGACACTGCAGGCGCTCTGGCAGGACGACCACAGCGGCTCCACCTCGCAGTTCTTCCCGTGGCGCGGCGTCCGCCTGCCTAACCCGAACGGCAGCATTCCGCTCGACCGCTTCATCGGCGAGCCGGGATTCGATCGCTACGACTCCGAGCGCAAGGAAATCGGCTGGCTGTTCGAACACCGTCTGAACGGCGACTGGACGGTGCGGCAGCACACGCGTTATGCGCACAACCGGGTCGAGTACCGCACCCTCTACGCGGACTCTTTCAGCAATCCGGACGATCCGTTCATCGATCCCGACGATCGCGTCATGAACCGCTGGGCCTTCCTGGAAGACCGGACCACGAAAGTGCTCGCCACCGACCAGCATCTGGTGGGGAAGTTCCGCACCGGCGCCGTACAGCATCAATTACTGCTCGGATTCGATTACGCGAGTCACCACAGCGAGGCCGAAAGCGGCGGCGGATTCGGTTTTCCGATCGACATCTACGCCCCGGTGTACGGCAACTTCGTCGAGCCTGCGATGGCCGACGGTCCTTACTCGAGGATGCGCCACGCGGGCGTTTACGTGCAGGACCAACTCAGGTTCGGCCGCTGGATTCTCACCGCGGGGCTGCGCCACGACCGCGTCACGAGCAAGGCGGAGGGTCAGGACGAGGAGAAGGACCGCGCCACGACGCGGCGCGCCGCGGTGATGTACAGGTTCGACGGCGGGATCGCGCCCTACGTGAGCTATACGGAATCGTTCACGCCCGTGGCGGGCGTCAATGCGGCGGGCAGACACTACAAGCCGCTTGAGGGCGAGCAGGTGGAAATCGGCATCAAGTTCGAACCGCCCGGCCGGCGCATGATGTACAACCTCGCGTTCTACGAGCTGAAGGAAAGCAATCAGCTCGTTGCCGATCCCCTCAATCCCGGCAGTTCGCTGCAGACGGGCGAAATCGTCAATCGCGGCTTCGAGGCGGAAGCGATCGGACGGCTGCTGCCGTGGCTCGACATCGCGGCGCACTACAACTACATCGACATCGACCCCACGCTCGAGGCGATACCGAAGCATCAGGCCGCGGTGTGGGCGCAAAGCCGCTTCTCCATCGGCGATCGTCCCGGCTTCCTCGCGGGCCTGGGCGTGCGCTACTTCAGCGCCTTCACCGACAGCGCCGCGCCGAGGACGCCGAGCGTCACGCTCTACGACGCCATGATCGGCTATCAGCACGGTCCGTGGCACTACGCGCTCAACGTGCAGAACATCGAGGACGAGAAATACGTGTCCACCTGCCTCGGTCGCGGCGACTGCTGGTTCGGCGCGCGGCGCACCGCCGTGCTGACGGCCAGCTATCGTTTCTGATGCCCGGCCGCCGCCTCACCAGCGGCGGTAGGGATGGACCCAGTAGGAGCCGAATGGATAGGAGTAACCGGGCCAGCCGTAGAAGAAATACTGATCGCGCGTCTGCAGGTGCTGCTCCCAGCGCTCGGCGGCGATGTAGGTTTCCTGCATGTAGTCGAGCACCTCGTCGGGCACGCCGCGGTTCTTGAGATCGGCGAGCTGACTGCCTGACAACCGGTACACGGCGCGCGCCGCCTTCATGCGCTCGATGATCTGCTCGGGCGGCATTTTCTCGTTCGACCACTGCACGATCTCGTCGATGGTCGGCGCCGGCGGCAGCGGCGTGGTCGCGCATCCGACCAGGACAAAAAGGCTGAGCAGCAGTGTCGCGAGTAAACGGCTCATGGCATTGACCAGGCGGCAACGGCTGTTCCTGTCGCCGCATCAACACTCTTCACACCCCAGGGCGTGATTATTGCCCCGAGCATGCGCGCGCGGCGGCGGAAGCGGCTGCCGCAGTTCCTATAATCCTCTCCGTTTTGCAAGGACAGCGTCATGAAGTTTTGCCGGCTTCGCATCGGCCTGTTGGTGATACTCCTGCTCGTATCGGTACGCGTCCAGGCGGCGACCGAAATCCAATTCTGGCATTCGATGGACGGCGCGCTCGGCGAAGCCTTGCAGCAGCTCACCGACGCGTTCAACGCCGCCCAGTCCGACTACAAAGTCGTGCCCGTGTACAAGGGCAGTTACGACGAAGCCGTGGGCGCGGTACGCGCGGCCTTCCTGGAAGGCAAGTCGCCGCACATCGTCCAGATCTATGACCTCGGCACCGCCAATTTGATCGCCTCCAAGCAGATTATCAAGCCCGTGCACGAGGTGCTCAAAGAAACAGGTGTACACATCCCTTCCGACGCCTACGCCCCGGCCGCCTGGAGCTATTACGCCGACTCCAAGGGCCGGCTGATGGGACTGCCCTTCAATGTCTCCACTCCCGTGCTGTTCTACAACCGCGACCTGTTGAAGCGCGCGGGTGTGGAGCCGGATTCGCCGATCACGACCTGGTACGACCTGCAGAAAGTGCTGCTGGCGGTACGGCAGTCGGGCGCGGCGCCATGCGGCCTCACTACCACCATGCCCTCCTGGGTGCTGCTGGAAAACACGCTGGTGTGGCACAGCCAGGAATTCGCGACCCGCAACAACGGCTTCGACGGCACCGACGCCCGACTGACGTTCAACACGCGCCTCGCGATCCGTCACATTTCGCTGCTGTCCTCCTGGATCAAGAGCACGCTCTTCACCTACGCCGGCCGGCGCGAGGAAGGCCAGGCGCTGTTCGTGCGCGGCGACTGCGCTTTCCTGACCGCCTCGTCCGCGGCCTACGCCGACATCCGCAAATCCGCCGGCTTCGACTTCGGCGTGCTGCCCATGCCCTATTACGACGACATCAACAACGCCCCCTACAACACCGCCGTGGGCGGTGCGGGGATATGGGTGATGGCGGGCAAGAAGCCGGCGGAGTACAAGGGCGTCGCGAAATTCCTCGCCTATCTCGCCAAACCGGAAACGCAGGCCGCCTGGCATCAGCAGACCGGCTACCTGCCGCTGTCGCGCGCCGCCTACGAGCTGACGAAGAAAAGCGGCTTCTACGACGAGCACCCCGGCACCGAAATCGCCGTGCAGACCGTTACCCATGCCAGCCGGCCCACCGCCCATTCGCGCGGCATCCGCCTGGGCAACTACGCGCTCATCCGCGCCATCATCGAAGAGGAGCTGGAAGCGGTCTGGGCTTCGGTAAAATCGCCCAAGGCCGCGCTCGACACCGCCGTGCAGCGCGGCAACGAAGTCCTGCGCCGTTTCGAACGCGGCGCGAATTTCTAGCAGCGGTGGGAGGACGACTTCGTCAGGTTCCTGGACGGTTTGTCGCCGCGCTGGTTCGTTTTCCTGCTCAATTTCTGGCCGCCCTTCCGTTGCGCGGGTATCCGCGTGCGGCGCATTTCCCCGGACTGGCGCGAGATCGACGTAGAGTTGCGGATGGGGCTGCTCAACCGCAACTACATGGGCTCGCATTTCGGCGGATCGCTGTTCTCCATGACCGATCCGTTCTTCTGGCTGATCGTGTCGCGCGCCCTGGGCCGCGATTACGTCGTCTCGCACAAAGGCGGCCGAATCGAGTTCCTCAAGCCGGGTTACGGTGTGGTGAGGGCGCACTTCGCCGTGAGTGACGACGCGCTGGAAAGCATTCGCGCGCGTACGGCCAACGGCGAGCGCGATCTGCCCGAGTTCAGCACCGAAATCGTCGATGAAGCCGGCGTGGTGATCGCCCGCGCCACGCAGATCCTGCACGTCCGCCGCAGAACAGCGGCCTAGGCGAAATCGAAGCCGAGCAGCACCGCGAGGCCGAGCGCGGCGAACAGCGCGGCAGCGGCATAGCGGACCAGTTTGAACGGGATTTTCTTCGCGGCCTTGTCGGCGAGGAACACCACCGGCGCATTGGCGCACAGCATGCCGAGGGTGGTGCCGCCAACGACAGCGGCGAGCGACTCGTACCTGGCGGCGAGCGCGACAGTGGCGAGCTGCGTCTTGTCGCCGATCTCGGCGAGGAAGAAAGCCACCAGGCTGCACATGAACACGCCGTAGGTGCCCATCCTGCAGGCTGCGTCGTCCTCATCGAGCTTGTCCGGCTTGATCGCCCAGGCGGCGATGCCGAGGAAGGAGGCGCCCAGTCCCCAGCGCAAGGTCTCCGGTTCGAGCATCTCCCGGATCCAGTTGCCGGCCAGCCCGGCAATGGCATGATTGGCGAGGGTTGCGACCAGGATGCCGAGCACGATCGGCACCGCCTTGCGGAAGCGGGTGGCGAGGATGAAGGCGAGCAGTTGAGTTTTGTCGCCGATCTCGCCGATGGTGACGGCGAGGGTGGAGACGAAAAAAGCTTCCATGCGTCCGGATCGAAACAACGGTCTCGCCGTGCTCAATGCCGAACGCACCATGGCCGCGCGGCCAGACTTGTTGATGCGCTCTCCCCGCCGAAGCGGGGCGGCTACTCCCCGTGAACCGGCGCGATTTTAACCCCGCCCGGAGGCCCCGAACGGCGAACCGGGCGCGGATCGCTTCATTCGTGCCCGGTTTCGCTCATTTTTTATTAAAAAGGCAGTTCCACGTCCGGCTTCAGCGCCAGCAACAGACGGCGGAAATCCTCCTGGATGCGCTTGAGACCCGCCTGATCACGGGCTTCGAAGCGCAGCACGATCACCGGCGTGGTGTTCGAGGCGCGCGCGAGGCCGAAGCCGTCCTCGTATTCCACCCGCAGGCCGTCGATGGTGATGACGTTCGTGGCCTCGGGGAAATGCGCGCCCGCCTGCAATTGGGCGATGAGGCGGTGCGGTTCGCCCTCGCGCAGCTTGATGTTGAGCTCCGGTGTGGTGACCGAGTCCGGCAGGCTCTTCAGCGTCGCGTTGGCGTCCTGCTCGCGCGAGAGGATCTCCAGCAGCCGCGCGCCGGCGTAGAGCCCGTCGTCGAACCCGAACCAGCGCTCCTTGAAGAAGATGTGGCCGCTCATCTCGCCGGCAAGCGGCGCGCCGGTTTCCTTGAGTTTCGCCTTGATGAAGGAATGGCCGGTGCGCCACAGCACCGGCTCGCCGCCGTGTTTGCGGATCCAGGGCGCGAGATTGGTGGTGCATTTGACGTCGTAGATGATCTGCGCACCGGGTACGCGCGCGAGCACGTCGCGCGCGAACAGCATGAGCTGGCGGTCAGCGTAGATGATCTCGCCGTCCTTGGTGACCACGCCCAGCCGGTCGCCGTCGCCGTCGAAGGCGAGGCCCAGCTCGGCGTCGGTCTCGCGCAGTTGCGCGATCAGATCGCGCAAATTCGCGGGCTGCGACGGATCCGGATGATGGTTCGGGAAAGTGCCGTCCACCTCGCAGTAAAGTTCGCGCACTTGGCAGCCCATGCGGCGATAGAGCTCCGGCGCGAGGCTCCCCGCCACGCCGTTGCCGCAGTCGACGACGATGGACATCGGCCGCGCGCACTTCACGTCTTCGGTGATGCGGCGCAGGTAGGCTTCGCGCACGTCTTTTTCGATATAGCGGCCCTCTCCCGCGAGAAAATCGCCGCGCTCGATGCGCTTGCGCACGTCCTGGATTTCCTCGCCCGACAGCGTGGTGCCGGCGATGACCATCTTGAGGCCGTTGTACTCGGGCGGATTGTGGCTGCCGGTGACGGCCACGGCGCTGCCGGTGCCGAGCTCGTGCGCGGCGAAATACACCACCGGTGTCGGCACCATGCCCACATCGTAGACGTCCACGCCCGCGGCGCGGATGCCCTTGGCAAGAGCCGCCACGAGCTCCGGTCCCGACAGGCGCCCGTCGCGCCCCACCGCGATGGCGCTGCCGCCGCGTTCGCGGCACAGCGTGCCGAGCGCCCGGCCGACCAGTTCCACCACCGGCGGCGTGAGCGTCTTGCCGACGATGCCGCGGATGTCGTAGGCCTTGAAGATTTCCTGCGGTACTTGGTTCATGTTCAGCCCGTCTGATCGAAAAATGCGAAAACCCGCTCCGGCAGCCAGCGCAGGTGTCCGGGGAACGGCCCGCTCAGGAAACCGACATGGCCGCCCGTGGCCGGAAATTCAAGTGTCACGGCGGCGGACACCTCGTCGCGGCCGGGCAGATGCTGCGCGGGCAGGAACGGATCGTTGCGCGCGTTGAGGATCAGCGTGCGCACGCGGATGTGGCGCAGCAACGGCTTCGAACTCGCGCGCGTCCAATAATCGGTCACATCGGCGAAGCCGTGCAACGGCGCGGTCACGGCGTCGTCGAACTCGCGCAGCGTCCGTGCTCGCGCCGCGCGTTCGCCGTCGAAAAGGCCGGGAAAGCGCGCGATCATGTCCATGCTCTTTGCGACCAGCGTAGCAAGGAACATGCGGGCGTAGACGCGGTTGAAACCGCGCTCGAGCGCCTCGCCCGCCGCCATAAGATCGAGCGGCGCCGAGACGGCCGCCGCCGCACGCACCAGCGCGCCCGCCTCCTCGCCGCGTTCGCCCAGCCATTTCAGCAGCACGTTGCCGCCCAACGAGACGCCCATCGCGTACAGCGGCCGGCCGCAGGCATATTCCGCGGCACGTCGCAGCATCCAGTCCAGTTCCGCGGTATCGCCGGAGTGGTAGGCGCGCGGCAGCCGGTTGGGCTCGCCGCCGCAGCCGCGGAAATGCGGCAGCAGCGCGCGCCACCCGCGGGCGCGCGCGTGCTGCATCAGCGCACGTGCATAATGGCTGTGCGAGCCGCCTTCCAGTCCGTGGAAGAGTACAAGGAGCGGCGCCTCCTGCGGCCCGTCCAGTACATCCACGGCGACGCAATCGCCGTCGGGCGTCTCCCAGCGTTCGCGCCGCAGCGCAGGTCGCGGCGGCCTCCGGAACAGGTAGGGATAGATCGTCTGCAGATGCCCGCCTGGCAGCCACCAGGGCGCGCGATAGCTGCTCTCGGACGTCTCCCGGGCCTCGTCCAGTGCCGCGATGCCGTTGGCCGTGCGCGCCTCGCCCTCGTTCATTTCGCCTCAATGCAGGATCTTCAGCATCTCGACGAGCGGATCGGCGCGCCGCACCGGGTCCGCCGAGGCATGGTGCATGAGCATGCGCCAGCCCGTGCCGGTGCGGGTGTAGACGTTGGTCGCCAGGATCGGCGGCCGCGCCTTGGTCTCGCCGGCGACGAGGATGTGCTCGTACACGCTGTGCACGGCGAGCAGCACGCCCTGCACACAGACCTGATTGCCGAGATGCACCTGCGGCCGCGGACGGTCCTTGAACATCTCGGCGTAGCTGCGGCGGACCTGTTCGTAACCGACCAGCCGCGCCTCGCCCGGATGGACGCAGACGATCTCCTCGTCTTCGGCCCAGACGTTCATCATCGCCTCGAGATCGCCCGTCTCGAAGGCTTCGTAGAACGCCGCCTCGGCATCCTGCGCGGTGGGGAAGCCCTTGCCCATCTCAGCCCTCGAAGGACTGGTCGGCGACCCAGGCCGCGATGGCGTCGAGCAGCGCTTCGGCCTCACCGATCACCGGCAATACCCGGATGCGCAGTTGCGGATGGCGCTCGATCGCTTCCTCGACGAGCCGCGGCAGATCGTGTTGCACATGCGAGCCGGAGGCGAGAAAAAGCGGCGCGACGGTGATGCGCGCCACACCCTGCTCGACCAGCCCGTCCACGGCGCTGTGGAAATCGGGCGACATGAGCTCGAGATAGGCGCACACGACCGCCGTATCGCTGCGGCGCGCCGCGATGCGCTCGCCGATACGCTCGAACGGTGCCGCCCACTCCCGCGTACGGCTGCCGTGCGCAAAGAGCAGGATGCCGGTTTTCATCGCGTTCTCCCGCGTGCCTAGGATGAAGCCGCGTACCGCGCGAGCTGCGTCTCGCACCACTTCGCCACGCGCAACAGCAACGCGTCTTCACCGGCGGACGCGGCGATCTGCAGACCGAAAGGCAGGCCGGCGGCGGAACGTCCGCTCGGCAGCGACAAGGCCGGAAAGCCGAGCAGCGACCAGAGCGTGGCGAAGCTCGGATCGCCCGTGGCGTGCAGGCCCGCGGGCGCCGCGCCCGGCGCCGAGGGACTCAGCACAGCATCGCGGTCCTCGAACAGATCGCGCGCGCTTTCCATCATCGCCGCGCGTGCTGCGAGCGCCTCGCGGTATGCGTCCGCGCTCATGGCCGCGCCTTCGTCCAGCGCCGCAGCCAAAGTCGCGCTCAGCCGGTCGCGCGCGTTGACGCGCGCCTCGGCATGTTCGCGCGCGGCTTCATACAACATGATGGTGCGATGCACCGTCTTCGCTTCGGCGAGCGCATCCGGCAAAGCGATCTCTTCGATCTCCGCGCCGCCCGCGCGCAGGCGGTCGAGCGTTTCTTCGAAATGGCGTGCCGCATCCGGCTCCGCCTCGTTCCACGGAAACCGTCGCAAAGCCAGCAAACGCGGTGCGCGGCCAAGCGGCGCGCGTACCTGTTCGATTAGCTGATCGTCGGCAACGAGCACGGACGTGATGAGCGCCGCGTCATCGACATCGCGGGCGAAAGCGCCGAGCTGATCGAGCGTGCTGCTGAAAACCAGACAACCGCCGCCCGGCACGCTGCCCGCGGTCGGTTTGATCCCCACCACGCCGCAGTACGCGGCCGGACGCACGATCGAGCCGTTGGTCTGCGTGCCGAGTGCAAGCGGCACGAAACCCGCCGCGACCGCGGCGGCCGAACCCGAGGAAGAACCGCCGGGAGTATGTCCGGGATGCCGGGGATTGCGCGTCGGGCCCGGATGCATGAAAGCCATTTCGGCCGTGACGGTCTTGCCCATCACGTAGGCCCCCGCGCGCTTCAGGCGCTGGACGACTTCGGCATCGCGTTCCGGCCGCCGTCCCGCATAGAGCGACGAACCGCACTGCGTCGGCAGATCGGCGGTGTCGATGATGTCCTTGACGCCCACCGGGATGCCGTAAAGCGGCAGCTCGGTACGGTCCTCGACGGCTTCGCAGGCTTCGGCCAGCCGCAGCGCGCGTCCGGCATCGAAATCGACCCAGGCCTGTATCTCCCCTTCGCGTGCGGCGATGCGGTCGAGGAAAGGCCGCAAGTATTCGTGTGCGGCGAGGCGGCCGGCGCGCATGCGCGCGGCCGCCTCGGTCGCGTTCAATGCCGTCTCCGGGTTCATGTACGGCGCTTGTCCCACACCTCGGGATTGAGCAGATGCGGCGGCTTCTCGCCGCCGAGCGCGGCGACGAGGTTGCGCGCCGCGGTCATGCTCATGCGCACGCGCGTGGCGCGCGTGGCGCTGGCGATGTGCGGCATGAGCACCACGTTCTCCAGCTCCAGCAGACCGGGATGCACCACGGGCTCGCCTTCGTACACGTCCAGCCCGGCCGCGTAGAGCTTCCCGGCTTTCAAGGCCTGCGCCAGCGCGGCGTCGTCCACCACGCCGCCGCGCGCGAGGTTGACCAGCACCGCCGTGGGCTTCATGCGCGCGAGCTGCTCGGCGCCGATCAGATGGTGCGCCTCAGGGCTGTAAGGCAGCGTCAGCACGACGAAATCGCTCTCGGCAAGCAGCGTGTCGAGATCGGCGTATTCGGCCTGCAGCTCCTTTTCGATGGCCTCGGCCACCCGCCGGCGGTTGTGATAGCGGATGCGCATGCCGAAGCCGCGTGCGCGGCGCGCCAGCGCCTGGCCGATGCGGCCCATGCCGATGATGCCGAGGCTCGCGCCCGTCACGTCCATACCCAGGAACCGGTCGATCGCCCA
>QGUL01000335.1 GCA_003242425.1 Pseudomonadota bacterium
TGGTCGACTTGCCCGAACCCGTGGGGCCGGTCACCAGCACGATGCCGCGGGGCTGTTCGGCGATGTCCTTGAAGATCTTCGGCGCTTCCAGTTCCTCCAGCGACAGTACCTTGCTGGGGATGGTCCGCATCACCGCCGCCGCGCCGCGCTGCTGCACGAAGGCGTTGACGCGGAAGCGGGCGAGACCGGTGATGGCGAAGGAGAAGTCGCACTCCAGATTCTCCTCGTACTGCTTGCGCTGCGCATCGTTCATGATGTCGTAGATCATGCCGTGCACGTCTTTGTGCTCGAGCGGCGGCAGATTGATGCGCCTGACGTCGCCGTTGACACGGATCATCGGCGGCAAGCCGGCGGAGAGATGGAGGTCGGAGGCTTTGTTCTTGACGGCGAATGCCAGCAGTTCGGAGATGTCCATATAATCTTCAATCCTCGAAGCCTCTCGGCCCGGATGAGTGCGTCCAAAGCGCAACGATTATGGACACAACGAAAAATCGGCTGCAAGCTGTGAAGTCACGCATCGAGGCCGCTTGTGCGGCCTGCGGCCGGGATGCACGTGACATAGTTCTCGTCGCGGTGAGCAAAGGCCAGAGCGCCGAGGCGATACGAGAAGCTTTCGCCGCCGGGCAGCGGGGCTTCGGCGAGAGCTATGTGCAGGAGGCGCTCGGCAAGATGCGCGAACTCGCCGATCTGCCGATCGTCTGGCATTTCATCGGGCCGATCCAGAGCAACAAGACGCGCCCCGTCGCCGAAAGCTTCGACTGGGTGCACTCGGTCGACAGGTTGAAGATCGCCGAACGGCTGTCGGCGCAACGCCCGGCGGAGCGCGGACCGCTGAACGTCTGCGTACAGGTCAACGTGAGCGGCGAGGCGAGCAAGAGCGGCGTCGCGCCGGAAGAGGCAGTCGCACTGGCCAAGGCGGTGGCAGCGCTGCCGCGGCTTGCACTGCGGGGGCTGATGACCATCCCCGAGCCGACCCCGGATCAGGCGCTGACGCGCCGGCGTTTCGAGACGCTGGCAGGCATCCGGGCACAGTTGCGCGCCGAAGGACTGCCGCTCGACACGCTGTCGATGGGCATGTCCGACGATTTCGAGCTCGCCGTCGCGACGGGTTCCACGATGGTGCGCATCGGCACGGCGATTTTCGGACCGCGCGCGAAACGTGCGGCCGCTCCGCAATGACACGCGCGCAGCACGCGAGCGCGCATGAGGAAAAGGACATGAACATCGCATTCATCGGCGGCGGCAACATGGCAGCCGCCTTGATCGGCGGCATGGTGGCGCGCGGTTTCGATCCGCACGCCGTTCGCGTCGTGGACCCGGCCGAGTCGGCGCGCACGCGCCTCGCTTCTTCCTACGGCGTGCAATGCTTCGCCTCGCTCGACGACTGCGACCGGTTGGGCGATGTGATCGTGCTGGCCGTGAAACCTCAGCAGATGCGCGCCGTCTGCGAGGCGCTCGCGCCGCACGTTCGCGATCAGTTGATCCTCTCGATCGCGGCCGGCATCCGCCTCGGCGATCTCGCGCGCTGGCTCGGTGGACACCAGCGCCTTGCGCGCTGCATGCCCAACACGCCCGCTTTGATCGGCCTCGGCGTCACGGGCCTTTATGCCGCTTCCGCGGTGAACGCGGCGCAACGCGAAGCCTGCCAGCGCATCCTCGAAGCGGTGGGGCAGGTGATCTGGGTGAACGAAGAAGCGCTGCTGGACGCGGTCACGGCGGTGTCGGGCAGCGGGCCGGCGTACGTGTTCTATATCATCGAAGCGCTGCAGCGCGCCGCCGAGCAGACCGGCCTGGACGCGGCGTCTGCGCGCCGGCTGGTGCTGGAAACCCTGCGCGGCGCGACCGAACTCGCGGCGCGTTCCGAAGAACCCGTTTCGGTGCTGCGCGAACGCGTCACGTCCAAGGGCGGCACGACCGAACGCGCGCTCGCGACGCTGAACGAGCGCGGCGTCGCGGAGGCCATCGTCGCCGCCGTCGAAGCCGCACGCAGGCGCGCCACGGAACTGGGCGAGGCACTAGGCAAGGATTAAGGCGGTCCCGCGCAGGCGGTGCGCTTGTAGCATTTGGTTTCAGCAGCGCGCCGTCCCGGACGGGCCACTACAATGCGCACACCGCAACCATCGGAAACCCCATGTTCGGCCAAATCGCGAGCTTCCTCATCCAGACCGTGCTGGGTCTGTTCGCCTATCTGGTACTGCTGCGCTTTCTGATGCAGACCTGCCGGGCGCCCTTTTACAATCCGCTGGGCCGTTTCGTCATGGCGCTCACCGACTGGGCGGTGCGGCCCATGCGCCGCATCGTGCCCGGCCTGGGCGGTCTGGATCTGGCCACCCTGGTGCTCGCCTGGCTCGTGCTGGTCCTCAAGACGCTGCTGCTCTTTGCGCTCATCAGCGGCATGGCGTCGATGGGCGTCGCGCTGGTGCTGCCGCTGTTCGAAACCCTGCGACTGCTCCTGCATCTGGTGATCTTCGTCGCCATCGTGCAGTGCATCCTGTCCTGGGTGAGCCCGCACAATCCCTTCAGCGGCGTGTTCGACGCGCTGACGCGTCCGTTCTACGGCGTGTTCCGCCGCTTTATCCCGCCCGTCGGCGGCATCGATCTGTCGCCCCTGTTCGTGATCATCGCCGCGCAGATCCTGCTGATCGTGATCGATCACGTCTCACGGATGGCGTTGACCGCGCTGTGAGCTGGTACAGCCGCACCGCGCAGGGCTGGCGCATCGCCGTGCACGTGCAGCCCGGGGCGAAGAAATCGGAAGTGGCGGGGCTGCACGGCGGGCGCCTGAAGATCCCCGCCGCCGCCCCCCCCCCGGGAGGGGGCGCCAACGAGGCGCTGATCGCCTT
>QGUL01000336.1 GCA_003242425.1 Pseudomonadota bacterium
TTCGGGGGGGGTTTTGCCGCCGAAACCATCCGCGAGCCTCGCGCCCCCGGCCATCCGCCCACGGGGCCGCCGCCCGCCTATCACGACTTCGGTTGCGCGCAGATCATCCGGCGCATCGACGGCGGTTACGTCGGCTGCTGCGATATGAGGCGCGACAGCCTATCGGTCGGTTTCTAGCCGCCCGCGCAGCGCGCAAAATTTCTCTCTGCATACGGCGCCCCCGCTTGCGGCCGGTATGCCAATCGCTATGCTGTGCCGCAATAAGTTGAAATAACAACAGCGACGCACCGTGGCTCGCGGCTCGTCGCGGGGAGCCGCCTTGGACCGTTACGAATACGAAGGCCTCGTCAGACGGCTGGAAGCGCAGGCGGACAACGCGCCGGAGCGTTTCCGCAGCAAGGTCGTGATGCTGAGCGTCTTCGCCTACGTAGCCGTTTTCGCGGTGCTCGTCGGCGGTTCGGCGCTGGTGGTGCTGGCGCTCGTCTGGGCGTACCAGAGCGAGCGCACCGCCACGGCCGTCAACTTCGGTCTGCTCGCGCTGACGCTGCTGCCCGTGCTCTATACGGCGCTGCGCACCTTCCTCATGCGCCTCGATCCGCCCGAAGGCCGTCCGCTCACTCGCGCCGAGGCGCCGAGGCTGTTCGATACGCTGGACAAGATGCGCAACCGTTTGCGCGGACCGGCGATCCATCACGTGCTGATCGACGGCGAGTTCAACGCCGCGATCATGCAGCGGCCGCGCTGGGGCCTGTTCGGCGGACATACCAACTATCTCGTTCTCGGTCTGCCCTATCTGCTCGGCGTACCGCCGAACGAAGTGCTCGCCACCATCGCGCACGAATACGGCCATCTGTGCGGCAACCACGGCAAGCTCGGCGCCTGGGTATATCGCCAGCGGCGCACTTTCGATGCGATGTACCGGAAGCTTCAGGACTCGACCGCACGGAGCTGGACGCTGGCGGCCATGGCGACCGTGCTCGGCCGGTTCATGCCCTATTACAACGCCTATACCTTCGTACTGTCGCGGCAGAACGAATACGAGGCCGACCGTACTGCCACCGAGCTCGTCGGCGCGCCGGTCAACGCGCAGGGATTGGTGCGCGACACGCTGCTCGGCGAATGGATCCACGAGCGCTTCTGGCCCAAACTTTACGCGCAGGCGGACGAGCGTCCGGCACCGGCGTTCAAGCCCTACGCCGCGATGCGCATCGCTTTTTCGGCAAGCTACGACGAATGGGCCACCCAGGAACGCCTCGCGGCGGCCCTGCGGCGCGACTCCGACCTGCTCGATACCCATCCGTCGCTGCGCGACCGCCTCGATGCGATCGGACAGCGCGCGACCCTGCCTCCGCCGCTCGAACGCTCGGCGGCCGAGGTCCTGCTCGGACCGACAGCGAGGAAACTGATCGAGGAATTCGACCGGGACTGGTGGACGAGGGAGCGTGCGAACTGGGAGGCGCAGTTCCACCGTACCTCGCGCGCCAGGGCGCGGCTCGCGGAGCTGTCGAAACGGAATCTCGCCGAATTGCAGAGCCACGAGCTGCAGGAGCTGGCGCTGCTCAAGGCCGATCTGGAATCGGGCGCTAGCGCGAAACCGGTGCTGGAACATCTGTTGCGCCTGCCCGGCGGGCCGTATCCCAAAGCGGCGTATCTCTACGGCCGCATCCTGCTCGCCGAGCGGGACGAGAAGGGGTTGCAGTATCTCGTCAAGGCCGCCGATGCCGATCCCAGTCTGGCAGAAGAAGTCGGCCGGATCGGCTACGGCTATCTGCGGCAACACCACGGGGAGGCGGCCGCGGCGCAATGGTGGGAACGGTTCATGTCGCGGCACGAGGCGGCTGCGGCCTGAGGCCGCGCCACTCAGAACCGGTACTGGACCTTCGCCCAGATCTGCGGATGATTCTGGCGCGAGTCGCTCTGCGCCCTGCCGCCGTGATGGCGCCAGGCCGCCGCGGCATCGACGAGCCAGGGTCCTTGCTGGAAGCGCACGCCGACACCGCCGCCCGCGAGGCTGCGATGGTTGGTGCCCGGCACCCACGGGTTGTCATTGATGCGCACCCTGCCCGCATCCCAGAACGCATAAGGCTTGAACGCGCCCGCCTGATAGCGCAGCTCGACCTGTCCCAGCACGCCTTCGTCGCCCGAACCCTCGCCCTGCGGATAGGCGCGCACGCCGTTCGCGCCGCCGAGGATCATGCGTTCCGATGAATCGAGGTTGCCGTTCGCCCATTGCGCGAACACGCGCCCGTACAGGCTGAAACCACCAGGCAGCGCCTGGATGCGCGCCACCTCTAGATTCCATTTGCCGAAGCCGCCCTCGGTTTTCGCGTTCACGTCCTGCGCGCGCAGCCCCGGCGTATCGAGGGACAGTTCGCCGACGGTCCAGGTAAGGCTGCCGTAGGTGATCCCGCCGCCGAACAATTGATCGCGCACGTCGAACTGCAGCGCAACCGGCACGCTGTGGCTGGATTTCTCGTTGCGGACGTCGAGCCGTTCGTACTCGTCCACCAGGTCCTTGTACTGGTAGCGCGCCGCGATCACGAGGTTGGCGCGGTTGCTGCGCAGGATCGGATAGCTCAGGCCGACGCTGAAGACTCTGGCCGTGCCGGTTGCGCCCAATGCCGCGAATTCCTCGCCGAGATCGTAGGCGCTTTGCGCAATCCCGATGTCGCCGCGCAGCCCAGAGGTGCCGAGCGGCACCGCGTAGCCGCCGCTGCCGAAGTAAAGCTCCTCGTCGGTGCCCATAACCGCGGCGCTCAACTGGTCGCCCCGCCTGAGGTGTCGGTTCCAACCGCCCGCTCCGTCAACCGGTAACAAACCCGAAAAGAGGTTCC
>QGUL01000337.1 GCA_003242425.1 Pseudomonadota bacterium
TTGACATCCCCTCGCCATAGTCCACTTACTTAGGATATTGATAATTCTATCGGAGGCGCGCACCATCGCCCGATCATGCATCGCCACGACCGACTTCCGGACCCCGCCGCCGAAGCCCTTGCGCACAGCAACCGCCTGCGGCAGCACATCGAAGGCGCGATCGACGCGGCAGGCGGCTGGATTCCCTTCTCGCGCTACATGGAACTGGCGCTCTACGCGCCTGGGCTCGGCTATTACACGGCCGGCAGCCGCAAGCTCGGCCGGGAGGGCGATTTCACGACCGCGCCCGAACTGACGCCGCTGTTCGGCCATGCGCTCGCGCAACAGGCGCGCGACCTGATCGCCGCCGGGCTGCCCGACATCCTCGAAGTCGGCGCGGGCAGCGGCGCGCTCGCCGCCGCGGTGCTCGAGGAGCTCGACCGTCTCGGCTGCCTGCCGGAGCGTTATCTCATTCTCGAGCTCTCGCCCGAACTGCGCGCGCGCGAACGGGACACGCTCGCGGCGCGAGTGCCGCATCTGATGGAGCGCGTGGCCTGGCTCAACCAGCTGCCGCCGTCCTTTCGCGGACTCGTTCTCGGCAACGAGGTGCTCGACGCCATGCCGGTGGAGGTGATCCGCGTCACCGCGGACGACATCGAGCAGGCGGGCGTGGACCGCGCGCTGCAATGGTCCTGGCGCAAGGCTGAAGGCGAAGTGCGCGCCGCCGCCGAGGCGCTGGCGCTACCGGTCGGTTACCGTACGGAAATCGGTCTCGCGGCCCGTGCCTTCGTCCGCACCCTGGGCGAGGTACTGGAGCGCGGCGCCATCCTGCTCGTCGATTACGGCTTCCCGCGTCCGGAGTACTACCATCCGCAACGCAGCGCCGGCACGCTGATGTGCCATTACCGGCATCGTGCGCACGACGATCCCTTCCACCTGCCGGGTCTGCAGGACATCACCGCGCACGTGGACTTCACCGCGATGGCGGAGGCTGCGCACGAAGCCGGACTGGACATCGCCGGCTATACCACCCAGGCGCAACTGCTCATCAATCTCGGCATCACGGAGTTGATGTTGCGCACGCCGCCCGAAGACGCGGCCCGCTACCTGCCGGCCGCCGCCGCGGTCAACAAGCTGATGTCGCCCGCGGAAATGGGCGAACTCTTCAAGGCCATCGCCTTTACGCGCGATCTGGACGAGCCCTTGCGCGCCTTCCGCGCAGGCGACCGCCTCCACACCCTCTAGGCCGCGGCCGACGACATGAGCGGGTCGGCAATCCGGTAACGCGCCCCTTTCTTGCGGCTCAGCTTGTGATTGATCAGCGCCACTAGGCTGAGCGCCTCGCCGGTCGAGAGCCCGCGGCAGTATTCGTACACGACGTGATGATGATCGGCCAGCGACAGGGTCGGCGTGTAGCGGATGAGCCGCGCCAGATCGTGCGCGGCAGCGGCAATCCAGGCACGCCGGTGCTTCAGCTTCTCCAGATCCAGGAGCCGCACATCGGGCTCGGCGCCCATGCGCACCATCAGATGCTTGCCGGCGAGGCAATTATGGCGGCAACCGGCGCGGTGCAAGCGCAGCAGATTGCGCGCGAGGGTTGCCAATACGGCGTTGCGCGTCGCCTCGTCCAGTCCGCCGCGGTTCGCGAACAGCTCGTCGAGATCGACGTAACCGTCGAACGCCACGGTGATCAGCACGGCCTGATAACGGCCTTCACGGACGCGCTCGCCGTAGGCAATGGGCTCCAGAGTGGGCACACCGGCCTCGCGCAGCACGCCGATGTTGCGCCATTCGCGGTAGAAGGTCGGCTTGCCGCGCAGCGGATGCGCCAGCGAGCGGTAACAGTGGTTCTCCTGGCGCTTGACGAACAGCGCGAGCGGTTCGCTCTCACCGATCACGACGCGGGTCGCACCGCTCCAGCCGCTGCGCCGCTGATTGGGTTCTTCCACCCAGTTCCAGGGCAGCGCCCACAAATCGTCGAAGCTGCGCAATCCGGCAGCGTCCAGCCGGCCGCGGTAGGCCGGCTCCACATAGAGCAGGGCATTCATGCGGCGCGCTTCCGCAGGACATACATGCGCCACATCGAGATGCCCGGCAGCAGATCGATGTGCCCGAGGATGTCGAAACCGGCTTCGCGGATCTCGCGTTCGATGGTGTCGCGCTCGAACACGAAGCGGTTCTGGTATTTGCGTTTGGGGCGCCGCGCTTCGAGCCGCTTGCGCCGGCGCGCCTGCAGATTGCCGTCCACCCAGCAGCTGAGGCAGACGGTATGCGCCGCCACGCGATGGAACTCCGCCAGCATCCGCCGGCGGTCTTCGGTTTGGCCGATGTGGTGGATCAGGCGGATGCAGACGATCGCTTCGACCGCCGCATCGGGCAGCTTGATGTCGAAAGCCGAGGCCTGGAAGGTCTCGACGCGCGCCACCAGCTCGGGCGGCTGGAAGCGGCGCGCCGTCTCGATCATGTCGGCGCTGTAATCGGCCGCCAGGATGCGCCGGTCGGGACGTTCCGCAAGAACGGTCCAGAAGCGTCCGGCGCCGCAGGGGATGTCGAGCACCGAACCCGGATCGCCCATCATCGCCAGCGCCTTGCGCAGCATGCGGCGTTCCGCCCACGTGGTCAGCCGACGGCGCAGACCGCGTTGATGTTTCCTGAAGTACTCGAGCGAATGCTTCGCGTCGTACTTCTCCTGGAACTCGAGTTCCTTGTTCTCGGGCATCTCCCTCCCTCCCCGGCATTGTTATCGTTTTGGCGCCGCAGGCGCAGCGCAAGGGTAATCGAAGCCGCGGTGCCCCGGCCACGTCCGGCGCCGCGGCGTAGTGCATTTTTCGACGCCGCACTCAGTACGGTTTCGC
>QGUL01000338.1 GCA_003242425.1 Pseudomonadota bacterium
CCGCCCTTCGTGGTTGTTTTCTCCGGGCGGGGGCCCGCACCGGCCGTTGCCGCCCGCCTTCTCGCTCATTTCCGGCACCCCGCCGGCCGCCGCCACATCGGCGCCGTCGGGGAGCCTCGTACGCTCGATCATGCGCGCGAGGAACTGCGGGTCCTTGACGATGTCGGCGATGCTGTAGATCTTGCCGTTCGGCACCTGCGCTTCGTTGAGCACCGCGAGCACGTGCTCCACCGGGTGGCTCGCCACCCATTCGCCGATGACCGCGTCGAGCTCGTCGGCGCGCTTCACGCGGCCGGCGTTGTCGGCGAGCGTAGGATCTTCCGCCAGATCCGGGCGGCCGATGGCCTGCATCAGCCGTTTGAAGATGCTGTCGCCGTTGCCGCCGATCACCACAAACGCGCCGTCCTGCGTGACGTACGTGTTGGAAGGCGCGATGCCGGTAAGCGCCGTGCCCGTGCGTTCGCGCACGATGCCGTACATGTCGTATTCGGGCAGCGTGCTCTCCATCATGTTGAACACGGCTTCGTAGAGCGCCACGTCCACCACCTGCCCCTTGCCGCCGTTCACGTCGCGATGGCGCAGCGCCATGAGCACGCCGATCACGCCGTGCAGGGCGGCGAGCGTGTCGCCGATGGAAAGGTTCATGCGCACCGGCGGGCGGTCGGGGAAGCCGGTCACGTAGCGCATCCCGCCCATCGACTCGCCCACCGCGCCGAAGCCCGCCTGGTCCTTGTAGGGGCCGGTCTGGCCGAAGCCGGAGAGCCGCAACATGACCAGCCCCGGGTTGTCGCGCGACAGCACGTCGTACCCCAGGCCCCACTTCTCCAGCGTACCCGGACGGAAATTCTCGATCACCACGTCCACGCCGCGTGCGAGCCGGCGCACGATCTCCTGACCCTCGGGCGTTCGCAGGTTGGCCGTCACCGATTTCTTGTTGCGCGCCATGACGTGCCACCAGAGCGAGGTGCCGTTATGGAGCTTGCGCCAGGTGCGCAGCGGATCGCCGCCCGGACCTTTGTCCGAAGCGGGCGGCTCGATCTTGATCACTTCGGCGCCGAATTCCGCCAGGGTCTTGCCGGCGAACGGACCGGCGATCAGCTGTCCCAGTTCCAGTACCTTCAATCCAGCCAACGGTTTCGCACTCACGCTTCCCTCCGCTCGTAGAACGCTTGCGCCAGCGTGCCGAGATCGACGTACTCCAGCTCGCCGCCGACCGGCACCCCGCGCGCGATACGCGTGATCTTCAAGCCGCGTCCCTGCAGCATTTCGTGAATGTAATGCGCCGTCGCCTCGCCTTCGTTGGTGAAATTGGTGGCGAGAATCACTTCCTTGACGATGCCGTCGCTCACGCGCCGCTGCAGCGCATCGAGCCCGATCTCCTTGGGACCGATTCCGTCGAGCGGCGACAGCCGCCCCATCAGCACGAAATAAAGCCCCTGATAGGCGAGCGTCTGCTCCATCACCGCCTGGTCCGCCGGCGTCTCGACGACGCACAGCAGCGAGGGATCACGCTTGGGCGAGGTGCACAGCGCGCACACCTCCTCCTCGGTGAAGGTATTGCACTTCGCGCAGCGCCGGATGCGCTGCAGGGCGCGGTCGAGCGCCAGCGCCAGGCGATGCGCGCCCGCCTGGTCGTACTGCAACAGGTGATAAGCCATGCGCTGCGCCGACTTCGGCCCCACGCCGGGCAGACAGCGCAGTGCCTCGATCAGTTCGTCGAGGCTGTTGTTCGTGCGGCTCAACTCAGAACGGCATCTTGAAACCGGGCGGCAGGCCGAGCCCCGCGGTGAGGCCCGCCATCTTCTCCTGGATGGTCGCTTCGACGCGGCGCACCGCGTCGTTCACGGCCGCGGCGACCAGGTCTTCCAGCATGTCCTTGTCGTCGGAAAGCAGCGAGGGATCGATGGTCACGCGCTTGACGTCGTGCTTGCAGGTCATGACGACCTTCACCATCCCGGCGCCCGACTGACCTTCCACTTCGATGGTCGCAAGCTGCTCCTGCAGCTTGCGCATGTTGTCCTGCATCTGTTGGGCCTGTTTCATCAGGCCCGCGAGCTGTCCCTTCATCATGACTGCTGTCCTTGTTGCAGCGGTTGCACGGATTCGATGGTAGCGTCGAAGCTGCTCAGCAGCTCGCGCACGAACGGATCGTCGTTCATCTGCCGGCTCGCCTTGTCCAGCCGGGCGCGGCGTTCGTTCTCGGCAATGGCGGCGACGCTGGCGCCCTGAGTCTGGCCGGTCTGGAACTCGACCTGGACCGGACGCCCCAAGGCCTCCGCCAGCGCGGCCTTGATCCGCTCGATCGACGCGGGAATCAGCAACGGCTTCGATTCGTTGCCGACCCGCAGCACGAACTTGTCGCCGGTTCGCGAAACGAGCTCGCTGCGGTCGGCGAGCTGCCTGGCCGCGCCGGTCACCCTGAGCCGGCTCACGAGTGCCGGCCAGTCGTCGTTGCCGCTCGCAGACGCGGGCGGCACGGCAGCAAGATGACCGCTCGCGGGCTTGGCCGGCGCCTGCCGCGCGGGCGAAGGCGGCACCGGTGCGACGGCCTCCTCGCTCTGCGGCGCGAAGGCGAGCATGCGCATCAGCGTCATGGTGAAACCCGCATACTCGTCCGGCGCGAGCGGCAGATCCTGCCGCCCCTGGATGGCGATCTGGTAGTAGAGCTGCACGCTCTCGGGATCGAAGCGGCGCGCGAGCGCGACGAGGCGTTCGCGCTCGGCCAGATCCTCCGCCAACGCGGCTTCGGGCAGCTGTGCCAGCGCGATGCGGTGCAGCAGCGTGGCGAGTTCTGTCAGCGCGCCGTCGAATGCGATCGAAG
>QGUL01000020.1 GCA_003242425.1 Pseudomonadota bacterium
GCTGCCCCTGGGGCCGGTCATGATCGACGTCGCCGGCACCGCGCTCGGCGACGACGAACGCCAGATGCTCCTTCATCCGCTGGTGGGCGGCGTGATCCTGTTCGCGCGCAACTACCAGTCTCCCGAACAACTGAAGGTGCTCACGGCGGAAATCCGCGCCCTGCGTACGCCGCCGCTCCTGATCGGCGTCGATCACGAAGGCGGGCGGGTGCAGCGCTTCCGCGATGGCTTCACGCGGCTGCCGCCCATGCGCGCGTTCGGTAGGCTCTACGACCGCGATCCGGAGCTTGCGCGGCATCTCGCGCGGGCTGCGGGCCGGGTGATCGCGAGCGAGCTGCAGGCGCACGGCGTCGATTTCAGCTTCACGCCCGTGCTCGACGTCGATCACGGCTGCAGCGCGGTGATCGGCGACCGCGCCTTCCATTCCGACCCTGATGCGATCGCTGAGCTTGCGGGGGCGCTCATCGCCGGACTGCGTGTTCAGGGCATGGGCGCAGTGGGCAAGCATTTTCCCGGTCACGGCGGCTGCGAAGCCGACTCGCATGTCGCGATCCCGGTGGACGAGCGCAGCTACGAGGACATCGCGCGCACCGATCTCCAGCCCTTCCGCAAACTGTTCGGGCAGGGCCTGTGCGCGGTGATGCCCGCGCACGTCATCTATCCCAAGGTGGACGAGCGGCCGGCCGGATTTTCGCGCCGCTGGCTGCAGGACATTCTGCGCGGCGAGCTCGGTTTCGACGGTCTCGTCTTCAGCGACGATCTGTCCATGGAAGGGGCCAGCGTCGCGGGCGGGCCGCTCGCGCGCGCGCAGGCCGCGCTGGAAGCGGGCTGCGACATGGTGCTGGTCTGCAACAAGCCCGATTCGGCACGAGAGGTTCTGGCCGGCCTGGAAGTGCCGCCGGTGCAAGCTGTCAGGGTGGAGCGCCTGCGCCGGCAGACGCCGCCCGCACCGGAAGAACGGCAGCTCGCCCGTGCGGCGCAAAGCGAGCTGAACGAGGCGTTGGCGGCGGGGGTGCTGGTCTGAGCGGCGGACATACCCATCGCGCGGGGCGCCATCTGGCTTTCGGTCTGGCGATTACGCTCGGTTTCGGCGTGGTGGAGGCGATCGCAGGCTGGTGGGCGCATTCGCTGGCGCTGCTCTCCGACGCGGGCCATATGCTGAGCGATGCGTTCGCTCTGGGGCTTGCCGCCTGCGCAGAACGTGTCGCCCATCGTCACCGCGCGGGCGAGGATCTGCATCGCGCGGAAATGGCCGCCGCGGTAATCAATTCGCTGCTCATGGCGGCGATCGTGCTGTGGATCGCGTTCGAAGCCTTCGAGCGCCTGCGGGCGCCGCGACCGGTGGACGGGGCGGTGGTGGCGGGCATCGCGCTCGTCGGCGTGGGCGTCAACGTGCTCGTTGCCAAAGTCATTTCCCACGGCGAGCAGACGCTGAACACGCGCGCCGCGCTCCTGCACGTGTTCGGCGATCTGGCCGGCTCGGTGGTGGCGCTGATTTCGGGTGTCGTGATCTATCTCACCGGCTGGCTGCCCATCGACCCCATACTTTCGCTCGTGGTGGCGGGCCTGATCGGATTCGCCACGTTCAACCTTTTGCGTGAGGCATGGACGACCGCGCGCGCGAACCGCTCATGAACCAGGTGCCCAAGGGCAAGACTTTCGATGCCGGCTGCGTGCAATGCCCGCGGCTGGCGGCTTTCCTCGCCGAAGTGCGCGAGGCGAATCCCGGCTACTACGCGCGCCCGGTACCGTCGTTCGGCGATCCGAAAGCCGAATTGCTCGTCGTGGGCCTTGCGCCCGGCATGCACGGCGCCAACCGCACCGGCCGGCCTTTCACCGGCGACTACGCCGGCATCCTGCTCTACGAGACGCTGTACAAGTTCGGCTACGCCAACCGCGTCGGTACGGCCGATCCCGACGACGGGCTGGTGCTGAAAGGCTGCCGCATCGCCAACGCGGTGAAGTGCGTGCCGCCGCAGAACAAGCCCAATCCGGACGAAATCAAGCGCTGCAACCAGTATCTCGCCGCCGAGCTCGCCGCCTGTCCGCCGCGCGCCATTCTCGCGCTCGGCCGCATCGCGCACGACGCCGCGCTGATGGCGCTCGGCTTCAAACCCAACGGCTACCGCTTCGCGCATCACGCGGTCCACGATCTGCCGAACGGGATGCGGCTCTACGATAGCTACCACTGCAGCCGATACAATACCCAGACCCGACGCCTGACCACGGAAATGTTCGAAGCCGTGTTCGCCGACATCGCCGCCTATCTGGGGCGGTGAGCCGGCAGGCTCTGCGCCAAAGTGTTCGACGCCGCCACATTCATCGCCGGTCTGCCGCATCTGCCCGGGGTGTACCGCATGCTCGGAGCCTCGGGCGAGGTGCTGTACGTCGGCAAGGCGCGCGATCTCAAGAAGCGCGTCGCCTCCTATTTCCAGAAGACCGGCCACAGCCCGCGCATCGCGCTGATGGTGAGCCAGATCGCCAACATCGAGATCACCGTCACGCGTTCGGAGGCCGAAGCGCTGCTGCTCGAGAACAATCTCATCAAGTCGCTCGCGCCGCGCTACAACATCCTGTTCCGCGACGACAAGTCCTATCCCTATCTGATGATCAGCGGCCACGCCTTTCCGCGGCTAGCCTTCCACCGCGGCGCGCTGGACAAGAAGAACCTCTATTTCGGGCCGTATCCCAACGCGGGCGCGGTGCGCGAGAGCATCCAGCTCCTGCAGAAGGTGTTCCGGCTGCGGACCTGCGAGGATTCGGTGTTCATGAACCGTACGCGGCCCTGCCTGCTGCATCAGATCAAGCGCTGCTCGGCGCCCTGCGTGGGCCTCGTGGACGAGCAGAGCTATCAGGCCGACGTGCGCAACGCCGTGCTGTTCATGGAAGGCAAGGAAGACGACGTGCGCGAGGCGCTGACGAGGCAAATGCACGAAGCGGCCGAGCGCCTGGAATTCGAGCAGGCGGCCGTCTATCGCGATCGCCTGCAGTCGCTGTCCACCCTGCAGGGACGGCAGTATGTGGACGTCGGCAAGGCCTTGAACGCCGACGCCGTGGCCTGCGTGGCGGAACGGGGCCTTGCCTGCGTGAACCTCGTCATGGTGCGCAACGGCCGCTATCTGGGCGACAAGAGCTTCTTCCCGCAGCACGCCGAGGGGCACAGCCCCGCCGAAGTGGCGAGCGCCTTCCTGGCGCAGCATTACGCCCAGAGCCCGGTGCCGCCCCTCGTCATCGTCCAGGAAGAGACGGAAACCGAAGAGCTGGAGGCGCTGCTGTCGGAACTGGCGGGGCATGCGGTGCAGCTCGTCAACCGTCCGACCGCCGAACGCCGCGCCTGGCTGGACATGGCGCAGCGCAACGCCGCGCACGCCCTGGCGCAACGGCTGCGGGAGCAGGGCACGCAGGAGCAGCGCCTCGCGGCGCTGCGCGAAGCGCTCGAATTGCCGGAGACGCTGCGCCGCATCGAGTGTTTCGACATCAGCCACACCCAGGGCGAGGCGACAGTGGCGGCCTGCGTCGTGTACGATCAGCTCGGCATGCGGCCGACGGAGTACCGGCGCTACAACATCACCGGCATCGCGCCGGGCGACGACTATGCCGCCATGCGCAGCGTGCTCTCGCGCCGCTACGAGAAAGTCACACGGGGCGAGGGCGTGGTACCGGACTTGATCCTGATCGACGGCGGCCGCGGCCAGGTGAACGCGGCGCGCGAGGTGCTGGAGGATCTGGGGCTCGGCGACGTGGCCCTGATCGGTGTGGCGAAGGGGCCTGAACGCAAACCCGGCCTGGAGGAGCTGATTCTCGCAGACGGCAAACACAGCTTGCAATTGCCGCCCGATCACCCGGGCCTGCACCTCATCCAGCAGGTGCGCGACGAGGCGCACCGTTTCGCCATCACAGGCCATCGCGCGCGCAGGGCGAAGGCGCGCGTGACGTCGAGCCTGGAAGGCATCGCCGGCGTGGGTGCGAAACGCCGGCGCCAGCTGCTCGAACGCTTCGGCGGCCTCAAAGGGGTACTGGCCGCGAGCGTGGAGGATCTGGCGCAGGTGAAGGGGATCAGCCGCACCCTGGCCGAACGCATTTACAGGGAGTTGCACTAAGTGCCGTTCAATCTGCCGATCGTCCTGACCTGGTTCCGCGTCGCGATCATTCCGCTGTTCGTGGCGATCTTCTATCTGCCGGAACCCTGGTTTTCGCTGCACGAGAAGAACCTGATCGCTACCGTCCTTTTCACCGCGGCGGCCGTGACCGACTGGCTCGACGGCTATCTCGCGCGGCGCTGGAACCAGACTTCCGCGTTCGGCGCCTTCCTCGATCCGGTCGCAGACAAACTCATCGTGGCTGCGGCGCTGATCGTGCTGATCGACTTCGAGCGCGTGAACGCGGTGCTCGCGTTCATCATCATCGGGCGCGAAATCACCATCTCGGCGCTGCGCGAGTGGATGGCGAAAGTGGGCGAGACCAAAAGTGTCGCGGTCAACTTCCTCGGCAAGATCAAGACGGTTTCGCAGCTCGTCGCCATTCCCATGCTGCTCTACCACGATCGCGTCGGATTCCTGGATCCGATGGCCCTCGGCACCTGGCTGATCTGGGCCGCGGCGGTGCTGACGCTGGTGTCGATGTTCTACTACTTGAAACTCGCCAGCCCGCGCGCGTTCAATCGCCGCGGCGCGGACGCGGAATGAGATTGCTGCTTGACCCGCATGCGTCGGCTGCGTAGAATGCGGCCTCGCTCTGCGGGAGTAGCTCAGTTGGTAGAGCGCAACCTTGCCAAGGTTGAGGTCGCGAGTTCGAGACTCGTCTCCCGCTCCAGTTTCTCTACGAGGGAAGGCAGTCAAATGCTTTCCCTTTTTAGTTTTTTTGCGGTTCAATTGCCCCTGTGGGCAGCGCGTTCCTCCCGCGGCGGGGTGGCAGAGTGGTTATGCAGCGGCCTGCAAAGCCGTGGACGCCGGTTCGATTCCGACCCCCGCCTCCAGAACCTCCCCGATCCTTGTCCCACATCGCCGGGCGACATTACAACCGGGCGCCGATGACCGGCCCGTGAGCGCGTCAGCTGCGCGCGGTGGCATACTCTGCGCCGCGCCTTGGCCAAGGCGCGCGTGTCACGCCCGGATGGCGAAATTGGTAGACGCAAGGGACTTAAAATCCCTCGACCGCAAGGTCATGCCGGTTCGAGTCCGGCTCCGGGCACCAAAGCCGACCACCCAACCCACACTAGGCGCATGACAGCGAAGACCTTGCGTCATGGGATTTGGGTGGAGACTCATGCGCGCCGGCAGGCGCGCGTGATGTCGGAGCCAAAATCCCAAGCAAGGTCATGCCGGTTCGAGTCCGGCTCCGGGCACCACGTCAGTTTGCGCCAAAGTTGCGCGCGTGCCTTGGTCAAACGCAGTGGGGCGAGCAGGCGTCCCGAGCTCCGACGCTCAATGCGAGGCGCCGAGATCCCGCAGGCGCTCGGGCGACAGCAGCTCGATCCGGCCGCGCGACAGCCTCACCATGCCCGTACGCTCGAATTCCTTGAGCAGGCGGCTCACCACTTCACGCGCCGTACCCAGTTCTGTCGCCAGCGCCTGATGCGTGGCTTCCACCGCGCCGTCGTGGGCGCGGACCAGCAGGCAGGCCGCCAGGCGTCTGTCCATGCGGCGGAAGGCGACTTCTTCCACCAGCATCATCAAGGTGGCGAGCCGGTCGTCGTAACTCGCCAGCACGAAACGGCGGAAAGCTTCGGAAGCCTGCATCAGCTCGTCGAACAATGCCGGGGGCAGGAGCGCCACGCGCGTCGGTTCTTCCGCCACCGCCTCGGCCTGGAAGGGGCGCTGCGAGATGAGGCAGCCGATCGACAGCGCGCACATCTCGTTCGCGCCGATGCGATAGAGCACGATCTCGTTGCCCGAGTCATCGCGCATCTGCACGCGGATGCAGCCGCAGAGCACCAGCGGCAGGCCGGGGCAGGGCTGACCGTGACCGATCACCACTTCGCCCGCCGGCAGTTCGTGGACGCTGAGACGCTGAAGGGCCAATTGCCGCAGGGACGCGGGCAGGGAGGCGAGCGCGGGATGTTCGAGGAGCAGCTTGTCGTTCATTTGACGGATCGCAAAAACGTGCGCGCCGGACGGTGACTTAATCACTGAGCGTCGCGGCGGCCGTGGCTATACCTATGGCCGTCCGCAAACCTGTCATGGAGGCGCGAATGTTCTGTCGAAATCTCGGTACGACCGACCGCATTATCCGCGTAGTCCTGGGTATTGTCCTGCTCAGCCTGGTGTTCGTCGGCCCCGCCACGCCCTGGGGCTGGATCGGCATCGTGCCCCTGGTGACCGGCCTGGCCGGCACGTGTCCGCTGTACCGGCTGTTCGGCCTTTCGACCTGCGCGACCACCAAGTCCTGAGTCCCGGCGCGACTCGTGTCACACCGCCGCACAGCCGGCTTGGTTAAGCTTCGGCCGTTGCGGCGGATTACCGCCCATTCCTTTCCAAGAATCAGAACATGCGATCGCTCAAACCTCTTATCCTCGTCGCCGCCGCGGCGTTCAGCTCGGCCGCCTGGGCGGACGACGCCGTCGTCAAATACCGCCAGAACCAGATGGCCGCGCTGGGCGCCCACATGGGTTCCATCACGGCCGTGGTGAAGAACGAAGTGCCGCACACCGACCAGCTGAACGCGCACGCGCAGGCGCTTGCCGCCACGGCGCTGTTCACCAAGACGGTATTCAAGGAAAAGGTCCAGAACAGCCAGAGCGCGTCCAAGGATGCGGTCTGGAGCGATTGGGACCGGTTCGCCAAGGACGCCGACGCGCTCCAGGAAGCCGCCGCGCAGCTCGCCAAGGCGGTCGCCGCCAACGATCAGGGCGCGGTGCGCAAGTACGTGGGCGAAGTCGGCAAGACCTGCAAGAGCTGCCACGATCAGTTCAAGCTGAAGAAAGGCGGCTGAGACCGTCCGGCGCGATGAAGCAGGATTCGCCGCGGCACACGGTCGTCGTCTGGGATCTGCCGACGCGGCTGTTCCACTGGTCGCTGGCGCTGTGTTTCGCCCTGCTGTGGGCGACGGGCGAGGTCGGCGGCCTGGACTTCGTGGTGCCGCTGCCCGGCGGCAAGACCTGGTTCATTACCAACATGGACCTGCACATGTGGCTGGGCCAGGCAGTGCTGGCGCTGGTCGTGTTCCGCGTGCTGTGGGGCCTGTGGGGCTCGTCTCCCTCGCGCTTTCGCAGCTTCGTCCGGGGCCCCGGCGCCGCGTACCGCCACTTCGTGCAGCTCATGCGCGGGGCGGTGCCCGCCGGCATCGGCCACAACCCGGCCGGCGGGCTGGCGATCGTGGCGATGTTGGTGCTGCTTTTCCTCCAGGCCGGGACGGGCCTGTTCGCCAACGACGAGATCTACTCCGAAGGCCCGCTGGCGCATCTGGTCTCCAGCGAGATCTCCACGCGCCTGACCGATCTGCACGGTGCCGTATTCGACGTGCTGCTCGCGTTCGTCGCGCTGCACGTCGCAGCCGTCCTCTACTACCTGTTGCGCGGCAAGAACCTCATCGCGCCCATGCTGCACGGGCGGCAGACGCTGCCCGCGGCAGGCGAAGGCGCGACGTTGTATCATGCGCCGCTGACCCGGGCCCTGCTGTTCTTCGGTGCAGCCGTGCTTGCCGTCTGGTCGCTGCATTGGTGGTAGGGGGCCGAGGCGGCAAAACGCCGCTTTCGGGCGCTACAATTCGGGCATCGGTTTAAGCGGGGCGCACGAGCACGCGAGCAGTCGGAACGTCGTTCCAATGATCGTCTACGAACTGGTCTGTACGCAGCAACACCGCTTCGAGGGCTGGTTTGCCTCGGCGGAGGATTTCGAGCGGCAACGCAAGTGCGGGATGCTGAGCTGCCCGGTCTGCGCCGATCCCGACATCGCCAAACTGCCGAGCGCGCGCATCGGCGGTTTCGCTCAACCGGAACCGTCCGAGCAGCAGCAGGCCGCGCCCTCGGCGCTCGAGTTTCACAAGCAGGTGGCGCAGCTGCTCGAAGCGATCATCGCCAATACCGACGATGTCGGACGGCGCTTCGCCGAGGAGGCGCGCCGCATCCATTACGAAGAGGCGCCCAGGCGCCCGATCCGCGGCGTGGCGACCTTGAGCGAGACGCGCGAACTGATCGAGGAAGGCATCGCGGTCCTGCCGCTGCCCATCCCGCCTCGGGAAGAAATGAACTGAGCTCAGCCGGAGGGCTGCCGCCCTTCGGTACCCGAAGGCGCCGCCAGTGCGCGTGCCAGCGCGCTTTTGATCATCCGCGCTTCCTCCAGAATGTGCAGTGCCGTGCGCATGCCCTGTGCGCGCGATGGAGACAGGGCTTGCATCACGTTGCACGACGCTTCCAATTCCACTTCCACAAGTGTCTGCATTGCTTCGTCGACCGTCAGGAATTTGCTGAGCAGGTGCCGGGCTTCTCCCGGCAGGCCGATCAGCCGATCGGCCGCCTCGCGCAATTCGCGCAGCACAATGACGTGACTATCGGTATCCAAGGTTCGCCCCGTTTTCGTGTTGTTGTTACGGGCGCCGCGGAAAGTGGCGCACACCGATACTACGGTCGCGGCCTCGGGGGCGCAATGGATCATGCGGACGCAGGCTGAAGGACGCGAACGATTGCGACGCAGATGCGAAAAGAGCTGCGACTCGGCGTTGCTACGAGCCTGATCGCGCTTCAGGTTGCTTGCCGTGCGCCTGAATCAGTCAAAACGGTAGGCCCATCCCGCTCTCGGACCGTACGATCGCCGGCTCAGCGGGTTTGCTCCGAGAGCAGATCCAAAGCGATCGATTTGGCGCCGATGGTGCTCTCCAGGATCGCTTTGGCGTTCTCCAGGCGGTCGCGCGGGATCAAGGCATGGCCGTCGAGCATCACGGCACCGGCCAGAATGGAGCGCAACTCATCGAGCAGCGCCACTTCGGCGCGCAGCGAGTCCTTGAACGTGTGGAGAGGGATGGCGCCCATGCCGAGCGCCATCATTGCTTCGTGCAGCATCTGCGCCTGTGTCCGCTCGAGGCATTGGGACATGATCGATTCTTTCGCTTCCTGACGTACCGCGCATTCTGCCGCGGGCGGATGACGGGAATATTACGCGCCCTCCGCCGCAGTCAAAAAAAACGCTTGCGCGACGCAAGCGTTCAATGCGCCCCCTGGTGCGGGGCTTCGGGGGAGATCACGCTTCCAAGTCGAAACGGACGCGCTTAAGGTGCCATATCGCGCTGGCAAGTGTTGTCAAAAAAGATGGCAGAAAGAAAAAGGGCGCGCCCGGCAAAGGCGCGCCCTGTAGCGCGAAGCGTCGATCAGAGATCGACGCGGACCTTGTGGTCCTTGGTTTCTTTCAGGAACAGCGTGCCGATCACCAGCGTCATCACCGCGACGCCGATCGGATACCACAGGCCGTAGTAGATGTTGCCCGTGTACGCCACCGTCGCCGTGGCCAGCAGCGGCAGCATGCCGCCGAACCAGCCGTTGCCGATATGGTAGGGCAGCGACATCGAGGTGTAGCGGATCTGCGCCGGGAACAGCTCGACCAGGAAGGCCGCGATCGGACCGTACACCATGGTCACATAGATCACCATGATGACGAGGATCAGCTCGGCCATGAACCAGTTGACCTGGCTCGGGTCGGCCTTGGTCGGGAAGCCTGCTTCGGCCAGCGCCTTCTTGTACTCGGCCTCGTTCCAGCCGTACAGCACCTTGTCGCCGATCCGCGTCACCACTGTCTGACCCGGCTCGGCCGGCACGGACTTGAACGTGATCCCCTGCTTGGTGAGGAAGTCCTTCGCTCGGTCGCAGTCGGAGAAGCGGGTCCAGGGACCGACGAACACGTGCACGTCGCAATCATCGGCCGCCACGGTCACCACCGTGTTCGCGTTGGCCGCCTCCAGCGCCGGGTTGACGTAGTGGGTCAGGCCCTTGAAGAGCGGGAAGTAGGTCAACGCCGCAAGCAGGCAGCCGGCCATGATGATCTTCTTGCGCCCGATCTTGTCCGACAGCCAGCCGAAGAAGATGAAGAACGGCGTGCCGATCAGGAGCGAGATCGCGATCATGATGTACGCGAGCTGATAATCGAGCTTGAGCGTGATCTGCAGGAAGAACAGCGCATAGAATTGGCCGGTGTACCAGACCACGCCCTGGCCGGCGGTGGCGCCGAGCAGCGCGAGCAGCACGATCTTGCCGTTGTTCCAGTTGGCGAAGCTCTCCTTGAGCGGCGCCTTCGAGGTCTTGCCTTCGGCCTTGATCTTGCGGAACACCGGCGACTCTTCCAGCTTCAACCGGATGTAGACCGAGAACACCAGCAGCACCAGCGAGAGCAGGAAGGGAATGCGCCAGCCCCAGTCGGAGAACTCCTCGGTGCTCATCATGCTGCGGCACACCATGATCACCGCCAGGGACAGGAAGAAGCCCAGGGTCGCGGTGGTCTGGATCCAGCTGGTGTCGAAGCCGCGACGGTTCTCGGGCGCATGCTCGGCGACGTAGGTCGCCGCTCCGCCGTACTCACCGCCCAGCGCCAGGCCTTGCAGCAGGCGCAGCGTGACGAGGATGATGGGCGCGGCCCAGCCGATGGTGTAGAAGGTGGGCAACAGGCCGACCGCGAAGGTCGAGGCGCCCATCACGATGATCGTGATGAGGAATGTGTATTTGCGCCCCACCAAATCGCCGATCCGGCCGAATACCACGGCCCCGAAGGGGCGCACCAGGAAGCCCGCCGCGTAGGTCGCGAAACTCGCGAGCAGCGCTGCCGTGTCGTTGCCCGGCGGGAAGAACAGCCTCGCGAAGAACGGCGCGAGCGTCGCGTAAAGGTAGAAGTCGTACCACTCGAAGACCGTGCCGAGCGACGACGCGAAGATGACCCGTTTCTCTTCAGGTTTGAAATCCGCCTGGCGGGCCGGGGTTGCGCCGCCGGCGGCGGAGTCATGTGCAGTCGACATCGTTTCTCCTCCTCTTTGCTGATGGACATCCGCGTCTCGTTACCCAGCGGGTATCGGGACACGCCTTCAAGCCGGAAGGAGAGAAACGAGTCGGCCGCCTGCGGCGGCTTCTTTTTAGAGTCTCGTTCTCATCCGCCCGGCTTGCTCCTCTTTACGGGCAGGCGATGAGAACGACATGGTCAGTGTATAGCTGCTGCTCAAGTCGATCCCCCAACAGCCTGCTACAGCTTCGTCGCGCCCGGAAGGGCGCAGCGGTGCGCAGCATACTCCTTTTGTCCCCATGCGCACCAGCACCGCATAAAGGGGGCGAGCCGGCACGCCGCTGGCACGGTATCTAAACCCCTCCCGGAAAAGGGTTTTGGTGTGCCCGGCAGACCGATTCTCATCGACCTCGCCATCGCCCTGTGTGCGGGCTAT
>QGUL01000339.1 GCA_003242425.1 Pseudomonadota bacterium
CTGGGTTTTGTTGGGTTGGAGAATGTGCACGACGCGGTGCGGGCCGGTTTCGGCGAGCAGGGGGGGCGTTACGGGACCAGGCGCCCGGCCGCGCGCCGACGGGTTTGTTCAGACGATGGAGGAACTTCGTATGTGTCCCCAGTCTTCGAGGCGTTTCGTGCTGATGCTGGCATTGGCCGCGTTACCGCTCGCGGCCTTCGGACAGACGCAGGTCGACCATCCCGTGCCCTATGTGAGCGGCGGCGTCGGCCTGGACGAGCGTGAAGCGCTGCTGCAGGAAGCCAAACAGGAAGGCTACAACCTCAAGGTGGTGGCGGCGGTGAGCGGCGGAGCCTATCTTGCCGATGTGCGGGTGAGCATCGCCGACGGGCAGGGCAAGCAGGTGCTGGAGGCGGCGATGGACGGCCCGTGGCTCTTTGCCAAGCTCGCGCCCGGACGTTACACCGTCACCGCCAGCGACGGGCAGCAGAGCCAGAAGCGCACGGTCAACGTACCGGCCACTGGCACTCGCGAAGTGATTTTCCGCTGGACCCGCGGCCCCGAAGCGGATCTGCCGCGCGAGCCGCAATCTCAGCCCTGAAACCTCATAGCGCGGCGATCGTGCCCTGCGTGGGCACGATCACGCGAGGCCAGCCGAGCCGTTCACGCACCACGCCGGCGAACTCGACGGCGATCTCCTCTTCGCCGTGCACCACGAAGCATTGTTCCGGCGCTCGCTTGAAGTGACCCAGCCACGCCAGCAGCGCCGACTGATCCGCGTGCGCCGACAGACCGCCCAGGGTGTAGATCCTCGCCCGCACCGGCACGTCCTCCTGGAAGATACGCACATAGCGCGCGCCGTCTACGATCCTGCGGCCCAGGGTGCCGTGCGCCTGGAAACCGGTGATGAGCACCGAACATTCCGAGCGCCCGAGGTTGTGCTGCAGATGGTGTTTGATGCGCCCGGCTTCGCACATGCCGCTCGCGGCGATGATGATCGCGCCGGAGCGGATGGTGTTGAGCGCCTTGGAGTCGTCCACTGATTCGGTGAAACGGATCTGGATGGGCAGCTCGCCGCGCAGCGCCGCGCCGAACAGCCGTTGCGCCTGTTCGTCCAGCAGATCGGCGTGCTGCAGCGTGGCCTGGGTGGCTGCCGTCGCCAGAGGCGAATCGACGAAGACCTTCAGGTTCGGCAGGCGTCCGCTTTCGGCAAGCGAGGCGAGCACAATCAACAGTTCCTGGGTGCGACCGAGCGCGAAAGCGGGCACGATGACGTTGCCGCCGCTGCGGCCGTCGAAGGTGCGCTCGATCGCTTCCACCAGTTCCTCGATCGTGGCTTCGAGACTGCGGTGGTTGCGGTTGCCGTAAGTGGATTCCACGAGCAGCACGTCGGCGTCTTCGATCGGCGTCGGATCGCGTACAACGGGCCGCCCCGGCTGGCCGAGGTCGCCGGAAAAGACCAGCTTGCGCTGCGCGCCGCTTTCCTTCACCCAAACTTCGATGATCGCCGAGCCGAGGATGTGACCGGCGTCTCGGAAGCACACTTCCACGCCGTCGTGCGGCGAAAAGCGCTTGCCGTAGGGCAGGCCGTGCACCTGCTGCGTGCTCGCTTCGGCCTGCGCCACGGTGTAGAGAGGCGCGACTTCGCGCGCGAGCACGCCGTCGCGCCCGCGCTTGGCGCGCCGCCGCGCCGTTTCCCACAGCGCTTCCTTTTCATGGATGTAGGCGCTGTCCTTGAGCATGGGCGGCAACAGCGTCGCGGTCGCGGTGGTGGTGTAGATCGGGCCGCGATAGCCGAAGGCGACGAGGCGCGGCAGCAGTCCCGAATGATCCAGATGCGCGTGGGTCAGCAGGACGAAGTCGAGCGAGCGCACGTCGAAACCGAGCGCGGCGAGATTCTTGCGGTCTGCCTCGCGGCCGCCCTGGAACATGCCGCAGTCCACCAGGAAACGGCACTGCGCCGTTTCCACCAGATACGACGAACCCGTGACCTCTCCGGATGCGCCGAGAAAATGCAGCTTCATCGCATTCTCGTTCGTTGTGGTGGAGAGGATTGTACGCGGCGAAATGCGCGCAAAAAAAAGCGGCCCGCGTGGGCCGCTACAGGGAGGAAGAGCGGGTGAGCGCTCTCGGAGGTAACCTCGCGACCGCATTGCGCGCGTCGGAGGTCAAGCGGACTATAAGCGAAAGCGGCCATCGATTCAATATGACAATGTCCTGCAACTATGACGCCGGAATGAGGCGTCCGGTGCGGTATGTGCTGCTAAGAACTTAATGAAAAAGAGAATTTCGTTCGGGTGCCGAGAATCTCGGGCAAGCACCTGTTCATATTTCGACAGCGCTCGAGCGGAGATTCTTCACAGATCGACCCACGTCGATGGCGCGTTGTGTCGAGCTTCGAAGTGTTCGTGCTACGCCGTTTCGCGGTTCCGGAGATCGTCGCGTGGCGGCGTTCGATGGAATGCGACCGCCATCGCTCGTGACATCGACGCGCATGTGCCTATCGGTTAGCCGTGTGCAGACCGATCCGTTTTACATGCGCGCGTGAACGCATCGGGGCAAGCGCGCACCGGTCCGAACGCAGGTTGACGTGTGCGAACGCGCGCCGCGCCGAGCGACGGATGACGGGTGCGTATCTTGCTGTCGCCCTCAGGATGCGGGCTTGCGCCGCAGCACCTGGTCGGCGTGCCGGCGGGTGTCGGGCCGCTCGATGATGTCGGCGATGCGACCCGCTTCGTCGATCACAAAGGGAATGCGCCGGGAGAAGCCGAGGCTGCTGCGCAGCCAGGCGAGCGGGCCGCGGCCCAGCGCCCCGGAAGCCTGCGCGATGCGGG
>QGUL01000340.1 GCA_003242425.1 Pseudomonadota bacterium
TTTCCTCCGAAGGCTTTCTCCCCAGCAAGCAGCTTCTGAGCTCTCTGTCTTAAGCCCGCCTCCCTCCCGGCGGGCTTTTTTTTGCCCCGTTATACGCGGCGTGTCGTTTTTGCCCTCCGGTGGCAGCTTTTACCGACCAGGACAAATCACACCGCGATGGGCGCCGGGATGGCGGGGTGGGGGTCGTAGTCCTCGAGGATGAAGTCCTCGTAGCGGAAATCCCACAGCTCGCGCACGGCGGGGTTGAGGCGCATGCGCGGCAAGGGCCGCGGCTCGCGCGCAAGCTGGGTGCGCGCCTGCTCGATGTGGTTGAGGTAGAGGTGGGCGTCGCCGAGGCAGTGGATGAACTCGCCCGGCTTGAGGCCGCACACCTGCGCCATCATCAGCGTGAGCAGGGAGTAGGAGGCGATGTTGAAGGGCACGCCGAGAAAAATGTCGGCGCTGCGCTGATAGAGCTGACAGGACAGTTCGCCGTTCGCCACATAGAACTGGAACAGCGCGTGGCAGGGCGGCAGCGCCATGCGATCGACGTCGGCCGGGTTCCAGGCCGTGACGATATGGCGGCGCGAGTCGGGGTTCTCGCGCAGCGAACGCACCACAGCGGCGATCTGATCGATCTCCTTGCCATCGCGGCCCGGCCAGTGCCGCCACTGGTGGCCGTACACGGGCCCCAGCTCGCCGTTCTCGTCGGCCCACTCGTCCCAGATCGTCACGCCACGTTCCTGCAGCCAGCGCACGTTGGTATCCCCGCGCAGGAACCACAGCAGTTCGTAGATGATCGACTTGAGGTGCAGCTTCTTGGTGGTCAGCAGCGGAAAGCGCTCGCGCAGATCGAAGCGCATCTGCCAGCCGAACACCGACAGGGTGCCCACGCCCGTGCGATCGTGTTTGCGATGGCCGTGCTCGAGCACGTGGCGCATAAGGTCGAGGTACTGCGATTCCATGTGGGCTTTCAGTGGACGATGAAGTTGTAGAGTTCGCGCGCGGACTGGAAGCGTTTGGCCGGATCCTTGGCCACCAGGCGCTCGAGCAGCGGCTGATAGCCCGCCAGCCGCGGCGGCAGCTTGGGGATCGGGCCGTGCACGTGCTGGTAGGCCAGTTGCGTGGCGTTTTCGCCAGTGTACATGTGCTGGCCGGTCAGCATCTCGTACAGGATCACCCCCACGCTGTAAAGATCGCCGCGCGCATCGTGTGGCAGGCCCAGACACTGTTCCGGGCTCATGTAGAGCGGCGTGGCGATCACCACGCCCTTCTGGATGAGTGTCGCGGTGGACGAGGCCTCGCGCGCAAGCCCGAAGTCCAGGATCGCCAGGCGGTTGTTGGCGCGGAACATGATGTTCTGCGGCTTGAGATCGCGGTGGATCACGTCGGCCGAATGCACCGCGTCCAGTGCCTTGGCGATCTGCACCAGCGTCTTCAGCGCCGCCATCGAGCTCATGCCGGCCTGGATGCGCTGCTGCAGATCGCCGCCGGCGAAATATTCCATGGCGATAAAGCTGTGGTCGCCGTCGAAGCCCTGGTCGTACACCACCGCGACGTGTTCGTTGCGGATACGCTGGATGATGCGGTACTCGCGCTCCAGCCGCGCGCGCCATTCCGGGTCGCGGCGGATGCGCGGATCGAGCACCTTCAGCACGAGCTGCAGCCCGTCGTAGATGCGCTCGGCGAGATAGACCTTCGCCATGCCGCCCTGGCCGATGCGCCGCAGGATGCGGTAGCCGGGAATGCTGATCCCGTCCCCGTCGGCCGGCTCGCCCACCGTCTCGGGGTGCACCGGCCCGGCGGCCGCGCCCTTCGCTTCGAGCTGCGATTCCTTCAGCGCCAGCGCGAGCTTCAAAGGCGTGACCTCGCTCTTGCGCAGGAATTCGAAGGCGCCGGCGCGGATGGTGCGCACCGCGTAGTCCTCGCCCGCGCCTTCGGCGAGCACGATCACGGGCGGGAAACCCGCGTTGCCGAGGAAGGCGCCGAGCCATGCGAGCGCGTCCTCGCCGGGGCAGGGCGTTTCGCCGAGCAGCAGGGCGTCGTAGCGCTCCCAGTCGAAATCCGCCGGCGGGCGGCCCTGCCGTTCGGGGTTCCACAGCACCACGGCTGCCTGCGGAAGGGTCTGGCGCAGCGCGCGTTCGATCCAGACCAGACTCTCCACCGCGTCGTCGATCACCAGCACGCGCATGCCTCCTCCCTCATCGCGGATGGCGCGGCGCCGGCGGCGCCCAGCGGTAGAGCGCGAGCACAAACAAGGCGAATGCCGCGTACGCGGCGGTGAACACCCAACCCGGGAAATCGTAGTAGAGCAGGGCGCGCAGCCAGCGGGCGACGAAGCCCGTCTCGGTCTGGGCGCCCCGCAGGCGGTCTTCCAGCACCGTCAGCGGACACATCCAGCCGAGCAGGCTCTGCACGGCCACGTACACGATCGCGGCCAGATGCGCGAGGCGGAAGGTGCGGTTGCGCGTCCACGCCCAGCGCCGGAAGCGGCCGATCACCACGGCGAACGCGCCCAGCACCACGAAGGCGACGAAGGCCGCGTGCAGGATCAGCACCAGATCAGCAAGCATGGCGCAAAGATACCGCGTGCAAAAAGATCCTCGTTCCCGTCCTCAGGCGCCCCGCGCGACCGGCCGCGCGGGATCGGCGCACCATTCGCTCCAGGAACCGGGATAGAGCCGGCTGCCGTGCAGGCCCGCGATCGCCATCGCCAGGGCGTTGTGGCAGGCGGTCACGCCGGAGCCGCATTGATGGGCGACGCGTTGGGTCGGCGTATCGCCCAGCAGTGTCTCCCATTGGCGGCGCAGACGGGCGGCGGGGTTTAAGG
>QGUL01000021.1 GCA_003242425.1 Pseudomonadota bacterium
TCAGAGTTTGTTTTTTAAATGGCTGCCCGAAATGACGTGCTCCACGGGGTCGTTCGTCCGAAACGTCAGATGGTGAAAAGATCTCGAACTTGCCGATGGTCAGTATGTCGAGGCCGCCCGAGAGTTCCTCGAACACCGTCTTGTTGTTCTGCAGGTTGTCGCGGCTCTGGTCGACGTAGGCGAGCTTGACCGTCGGGCCGATCACGATTTCGCCCGAATCCGGTTTCTCCTGCCCGGTGATCATGCGGAACAGCGTGGACTTGCCCGCGCCGTTCGGGCCGATGATCCCGACGATGGCGCCCGGCGGCACGATGAAGCTCAGGTTGTCGATCAGCAGCCGGTCGCCGTAGCCCTTGCTGACGTTGCGGAACTCGATGACCATGTCGCCGAGCCGTTCGGCGACGGGGATGAAGATCTCCTGCGTCTCGTTGCGCTTCTGGTATTCGTACGAGCTCAGTTCCTCGAAGCGCTGCAGGCGCGCCTTGCTCTTCGCCTGGCGGCCTTTGGGGTTGGAACGCACCCACTCCAGCTCGCGCTTCATGGCCTTGATGCGGGCCGCCTCCTGCTTGGCTTCCTGCTCCAGACGTTTTTCCTTCTGCTCCAGCCAGCTCGAGTAGTTGCCCTTCCACGGGATGCCGTGGCCGCGGTCCAGCTCCAGAATCCATTCGGCGGCGTTGTCGAGGAAGTAGCGGTCGTGGGTGACGGCCACCACCGTGCCGGGGAAGCGCACCAGGAACTGCTCCAGCCATTCCACCGATTCGGCGTCGAGGTGGTTGGTGGGCTCGTCGAGCAGCAGCATGTCGTGCTTCTGCAGCAGCAGCTTGCAGAGCGCGACGCGGCGCTTCTCGCCGCCCGACAGATGCTTGATCTGCGCGTCCCAGGGCGGCAGGCGCAGCGCGTCGGCGGCGATTTCGAGCTGGTGCTCGACGTCGGTGCCGGCCGCGGCGAGGATGGCTTCGTACTTCGCCTGTTCCTCGGCGAGCTTCTCGAAGTCCGCGTCCGGTTCGGCGTAGGCGGCATAGATCTCGTCGAGCTTCTTCTTCGCTTCCAGGATCTCGCTCAGGGCCGTCTCGACTTCCTCGCGCACGGTTTTCTCGGGATCGAGCTGCGGCTCCTGCGGCAGGTAGCCGATGGAGATGTTGGGCATCGGCTCGGCTTCGCCGTCGTAGTTCTTGTCCACGCCCGCCATGATCTTGAGCAGGGTGGACTTGCCGGCGCCGTTCAGCCCCAGCACGCCGATCTTGGCGCCCGGAAAGAAGCTCAGCGAAATGTCTTTGAGGATCTGGCGCTGCGGGGGCACGGTCTTGCTCACCCGGCGCATGGAATAGATGTACTGACTCACGGCATCATCGTTGTGACGTTGGAATCACCCGATGATACCGGCTGGACATGAAAGGTCCAGCCGGCCCCGCGTCTCAGACGACCACGTAACGGTTGCGGCCCATCGCCTTGGCGCGGTAGAGGGCCTCGTCGGCGCGGGCGATGAGGTCCTCGGGCTTCATGTCCTTGCCCGGGATGTAGGCCGCGATGCCGATGCTGAGCGTGACGTACGGGCTCACGGTCGAGCGCGCGTGTTCGATCGCCGCTTCGGCAAGCGCCTGGCGGATATTGCGCACGTGCTGTGCGGCGCCCGTGCGGTGCGTGTCGGGCAGCACCAGCGCGAATTCCTCGCCGCCGTAGCGGGCCACCAGGTCGGTGCTGCGCTGGCAGGCGGTCTGCAGGATCTGCGCCACCTTGCGCAGGCATTCGTCGCCCGCCAGGTGGCCGTAGTGGTCGTTGTAGGCCTTGAAGCAGTCCACGTCGCACAGCACCAGCGACAGATTGGTCTTCTGCCGCGCCGCGAGCGCCATGTGATGGGCAAGGAAATTGTCGAAATAGCGCCGGTTGGCCACGCCCGTGAGGCCGTCGCTTTGCGAGAGCTGCTCCAGGCGGCGGTTGGACGCGGCCAGCTCGCTGGTGAGCTCGACCAGCTTGCGGCGCATCTGCTCCAGGCGCTGCAGCGCCCGGATCTTGGCCGCGAGCACGATGCGGCCCACCGGCTTGACGAGATAGTCGTCCCCCCCGGACTCGATGGCCTTGTTGAAGTCCTGATCCGACTCGTTAGCCGAAAGGAAGATGATCGGAACCCATTCTTCCGGCGACGCCTCGCGGATGCGGCGGGCGGTCTCGTAGCCGTCGATACCCGGCATGTTCACGTCCAGCAGCACGATCGCCGGACGTTCCTCCATGTAGAGCTCGATTGCGCGTTCGCCGTTTTCTGCTTCTACGGGTTCCAGATTCATGCCGCGCAGCATGTGGCAGACAGCCGCACGCATGCTCGGCGAATCGTCGACGACGAGCACTTTCTCCACTTTTTCCTCCCGGGCGCTATGGTCGGCCACGCCGGGAGGGGGAATCAAGGAAACTTATCTCGTTATTAGTCGGGGTATCACCAGCGCCGGCGGGCCTGTGCGCGCCAGTAGCGGATTAACAGGTAACCGCCCAGCATGCCGCCCAGGTGAGCGAAGTGCGCCACCCCGGCCTGGGTACCGGTCACGCCCAGATAGAGCTCCAGAATTCCGTAGAGGGTCACGAACAGCCAGGCCGGCAGGGGAATGGGCGGGAAGATCAGCATGATGGTACGGCTGGGGAAGAACAGGCCGTAGGCGAGCAGCAGCCCGAACACGCCGCCGGAAGCCCCTACTGTCGGGTAGGGAATGCTGTCGGGCGCCAGGGTGACGAGAAGCTGCATGATCCCGGCGGCCACCACCGACACGAAGTAATAGGTCAGGTAACGGCGCGGGCCGAAATAGTGTTCCAGTTCGCTGCCGAACATGAACAGCGCGAACATGTTGAAGAACAGATGGCCCAGGCCGCCGTGCAGGAAGCTGTAGGTCACGAGCTGCCAGGGCATGAAGGACACCCCGAAAGCCGGATCGGTGCTGAGCGGCCACAGCGCGAACAGCGCGATCAGGATGTCCCCGGCGAACTGTTGCAGCAGGAAGACCAGCAGGTTGGCGATCAGGAGCGCCCAGGTCATGGGCGGAATGGCAAAATTCATGCGCGATGCAGGCGGTGGATCATGCGGACGGATGCCCCGAGTGTGCCCGAGCTTGCCCGGTGTGACCAGGGTCGACTGCGCCCGTTTCTTGCCCCGTGCAGCCCAGGTCACGACGCGCAGAGGCTGGACGATGAAAGTCTTCGATCCCAAGAAACACGATTTCCGTCCCGAGGACAAGGAAAAGCGCAGCCGCGAGGCCGAGCGCGAGGCGCAGCAGGAAGGCGCGAACCTCGACGAGGCGCTGAAGGAAAGTTTTCCCGCCAGCGATCCGCCGGCCATCGCCTCGCCCGGCGGCAACGAGCCGGTGGAGCCCCAGCCGCCACTGCCCAAGAAGCCCGGGCCGGGCAAGTGACTCAGCAGCGGCCGCCGCGCCGCTTGGCCGCCATGGCCAGCGCCACCTTCGAGGCCGGTTCGCGCCCGAGCGCGGCGCAGATGAACTGGCCGGCCTCGAACACGGCCTCCAGGTCCACGCCCGTTTCGATGCCCAGGCCGTTCAGCAGGTACACCACGTCCTCCGTCGCCACGTTGCCCGAGGCGCCTCGCGCATAAGGGCAGCCGCCCAGGCCGGCGACGGCACTGTCCACCACGCTGATGCCCATCTGCAGCGCCGCGTAGACGTTCGCGATCGCCTGGCCGTAGGTGTCGTGCAGATGGACCGCGAGCTGCTCGATGGGCACTTCTGCGGCGCAGGCCTCGATCACCGCGCGGATGCCGGCCGGGGTGCCGACGCCGATGGTGTCGCCCAGCGAGATCTCGTAGCAGCCCATGGCGTAGAGCTCGCGCGCGATGCGCGCCACGGTCGCGGGCGCGACCTCGCCTTCGTAGGGACAGCCGGCCACGCAGGAAATGTAGCCGCGCACGCGGATGTCCCGGGCGCGCGCCGCTTCGATCACCGGCGCGAAGCGTTCCAGGCTCTCGTCGATGGAGCAGTTGATGTTGGTCTTGCTGAACGCCTCCGAGGCGGCGGCGAACACGGCGATTTCGTCCACGCCCGCCGCCGCGGCCGCTTCGAAGCCCTTCATGTTCGGCACCAGCACCGGATAGCGCACGCCCGGTGCGCGGCGGATGCCGCGCATCACCTCGGCGTGATCGGCCATCTGCGGCACCCACTTGGGCGACACGAAGGCCGTCGATTCGATGGTGCGCAAGCCGGCCGCGGCCAGCCGTTCGATCAATTCGACCTTGGTCGCGGTGGGTACGGCGCGCGGCTCGTTCTGCAGGCCGTCGCGCGGGCCGACTTCGACAATGCGTACGGAGGCAGGCAGGTTCATTTCGACCGTTTCGCGCCTTTCTTCGCTTGTTTCTTTGCAGCCGGTTTGGATTCGGTTTGGACCCAGGCGGGATCGCGCTTCTCCAGGAACGCGCTCATGCCTTCCTGCGCCTCTTCCGTGGTGCGCATCTGCGCCAGGCGTTTGGCCGACTGCTCGACCAGCGATTCGTCGATGGGCACCCCGCGCAGCGCGTGCAGCAGGCGTTTGGTCTCGCGGACCGCGCCCGGTGCGGTGGCGACGACATGGCCGAGCAGCATATTGATGGTGCCATCCAGCTCCTCGGGCGGACAGAGCTCCTGCACCAGCCCGATGCGGTAGGCCTCCGCGGCGTCGAAGCGCTCGCCGGAGAGCAGGTAGCGCTGCGCAAGCCGCGGCCCGACGGCGCGCATGAAATAAGGCGCGATGCCGGCCGGCACGAGACCGTGTTTGGTCTCGGTGCAACCGAAATCCGCGTTCATGCTCGCCACGGCGATGTCGCAGGCCGCGACCAGGCCCACGCCGCCGGCGAAACAGTGGCCGTGCACGCGCGCGATCGTGGGCAGCGGCAGGTTGTAGAGCGTGTGATAGAGCCGGGCGACGGCCAGGGCGGCCTTTTCGTTGGCGCTCGCGCTCGCCTTGCCCATGCGCCGCATCCACTTCAGGTCCATCCCGGCGCAGAAGGCCTCGCCGCGCCCGCCCAGGATCATGGCGCGCAGCGAAGGTTCCTCGGCGATTTCCTGAAGCGCGGTGGTGAGATCGTCCACCATGCCCTCGTCGAGGGCGTTGTAGGCCGATTGCCGGTCTAGCCAGACGATCGCGATGTTGTTACGCACTTCGACGCTGATGGCTGGGGTATTGCTGTTCTTTTTCGCCATATGCGGATGCTCACAGGTCTCACGGGTTGGGAAGATCGTAACGGCGCCGCACGCCTTCGAAACTGGCGGCGTAACGCGCGGGAAGCTGTTCGGGCCGGTCCAGGCTGATGCCGAGATCGGTGACGAGGCCGTCATTCAGCCCGTAGATCCAGCCGTGCACGGCGAGGCGCTGGCCGCGGCCCCAGGCGTCCTGCAGCACGGTGGTCTGGCAGAGGTTGGTGACCTGTTCGATGACGTTCAATTCGCACAGCAGATCGGTGCGGCGTTCGGCCGGCGCGGCATCCACGAGCTGCCGGTGGCGCAGGTGCACGTCCTTCACGTGCCGCAGCCAGTTGTCCGCGAGCCCGATCTTGTAGTTGTCGAGCGCGGCGCGTACACCGCCGCAGCCGTAATGGCCCACCACGATGATGTGTTTCACGCGCAGCTGATCGACCGCGAACTGCACCACCGAAAGACAGTTCAGGTCGGTGTAGACCACCACGTTCGCGACGTTGCGGTGCACGAAGATTTCGCCCGGCAGCAGGTCGACGATTTCAGTGGCGGGCACCCGGCTGTCGGGGGAGCCGAGCCCCAGATACTCCCGCGCCTCCATCTGCGCCCGCGGCTCCAAGAAAACCGGGTCCTCGGCGCGCCCGCGCTCCCCCCCGGCGCGGTTTCTTTCGAACAGATGATCCAGTTTGTCCATGGATGAGCGGCGGTTGGCGGTGGGCACGGCGCCGGTCCGTGCGGCGCAAAGGGCGGCGTTCTGTGCGTAACGGTGCGCGCCATTGTATGCCAGCCGCCGCGCCCTCCCAAGCGCTCAGGCGGGCAGTTTGCGCGGTTTGCGCGGCATGCGGCGGAACACCAGGTCGTAGAGCGGCGCGGGCATGAGCCGCATCACGCGGCCGACGACCGCCATCTGCCAGGGCACGATGGCGTAGCGTCTCCGTCCGGCGATCACGCGCGCGATGCGCCGTGCCGCCTCGTCCGCGGAAAGCAGGAAGGGCATGCGGTAGCGGTTCACGCGCGTCATCGGCGTGTCGATGAAGCCCGGGCAGACCGTCACGACGTGCACGCCCTGCGGCCGCAGCTCGACCCGCAGGCTTTCCAGCCAGGCGATGGCCGCGGCCTTGGCACCCGAATAGGCGGCGCTGCCCGGCAGCCCGCGGATGCCCGCGACGCTGGCGATACCCGCGAGCGTGCCGCGGCCGCGGCGGCGCATGGGTTCGATGAAGGGCTGGAAGGTCGTGGCGAGGCCGAGCACGTTGGTGCGCAGCACCTGCTCCAGCACGGGGAGATCGTCCGGGTCGGCCGTGTCCACGCCGATGGAAATGCCGGCGTTGGCGATGACGAGGTCGGGCACGCCGTGCCGGGTCATGAAGTGCTCGGCGGCGGCGCGCATCGCTTCGCCGTCGCACACGTCGGCGAGGTAGCGTTCGCCGGGAACGGCGAGGCTCTGCTGGACTTCTGCGAGGCGCGCTTCGTTGCGTCCCGTCAGGCCGAGCGTGGCGCCCGCGGCGGCGTAATGGCGCGCGAGCGCGGCGCCGAGGCCGCTCGATGCGCCGGTGATGAAGACGCGCATGGCGCCGGGCGCCTGATCAGCGCTTCTTCTTCGCGCGTTCGCGCTCGATGAGCGCGTCGGCGACTTCCAGCATGCGTTCCTGCGAGCGGACGGCGTCGGCGGAGACGATGTAGCGGCCGTTCACCATCAGCGCCGGTACGCCGGTGATCTTGGAGGCTTCCGTGAGCATGGCCGCGCGCCGCAGCTTGCTTTCCACGCTGAAGGACTGCGCGGTGGCGAAGAAGCGGTCCACGTCCACGTTCTGGCGCTGCAGCCAGTCGCGCAACTGTTTTTCGTTGGTGATGCGCAGGTGCTGCTGATGGACGGCGTCGAACAGCGGCCCGTGCAGGCGCTCGAGCAGGCCCATGGATTCGAGGGTGTAATACACCCGGCCGGCTTCGGCCCAGTTGCGGTTGAACATCGCCGGCACGCGGCGGAAGCTCACGTCGGCGGGCAGGCGCTTGATCCATTCGTTGACGAAGGGCTCGAAGGCGTAGCAGTGAGGGCAGCCGTACCAGAAGAACTCCACCACTTCGATGCGGTCGCCGGATTCGGTGGCGAGCGGTTGCGCGAGCTCGGTGTAGGGTTGGTCCTGGGCGTGGGCGGGCGCGACGAACGCGGCGCAGGTCAGCGACAGCACCATCAGCAATCGTTTGAGCATCGGTCCTCCTCGGAACAGCGGCGTTGCGCGGAGCTTACAACGGCCGCACGCGGCGCGCGGTAACGCCGTGTAACGGCCGTGAACATTGGCCGCTTCAGTTGGTGACTTTCACCAGCGAGGCGTCCACGCCGTTCTGCGACAGCGTCTGGCGCACGCGGTTGATGTCTTCAAGCTTCTGATAGGGCCCCAGGCGCACGCGGTAGAGCGTGCCCTTGTCCGGCAGATGCGCAGGTTCCACCGTCGCTTCCAGGCCGAGCAGGGCGAGCTGCGCTTTCAGGCTGTCCGCATCGGCGGGGCTCTGAAAGGCGCCGGCCTGGATGACGTAGATCTCCTTGGGCGCTTCGGGCTTGGCAGCCTGCTGCTGGGACTGCTTCCTGAGCTCCTGTTCGGAGACCGGCACTTCCTGTCCCGGCAGAATCCGGTAGAAGTCGAATTCGGGTTTGGCCGCGTTGGCGGTCTGCGCCTTCTCGGCCAGCTCGCGGTCGGCGCGCGCCGGCGAGCTCTTCTCGGAGCGGGCGTGGTTCGTGAACGGCGAGGGAATCTTGCTCACGTAGTAGGCCACGCCGACGGCGATCAGCAGCCCGAGCGCCAGCCCGATGAAGATGCCGACCAGCGTGCCGCCGCGGCTCTTGCGGCGCGCTTTGGCGCGGGGTTTGTAATCCTTCATGCGCTTACATCTTCTCCGGCGCGCTGACGCCCAGCAGCGCCAGGCCGTTGGCGAGCACCTGGCGGATCGCGGCGATCAGCGCAAGACGCGCCAATTTCAGTTTCTCGTCGGAAACGAGGATCCGCTCGGCATTGTAGTAACTGTGGAACTCGCCCGCCAGTTCGCGCAGGTAGAACGCCACCTGATGCGGGGCGAATTCGCGCGCGGCGACGGCGAGCACGTCCGGATAGTCGCCCAGGCGCGCGAGCAGATCGAGCTCGCGCGGATGCACGAGCGGCGACAGATCCGTTTCGGCGAGCGCTGCTGCGTCGCCCGAGCCGCCCTGCGACTTCCATTGCTCCAGCACCGAGCAGATGCGCGCATGCGCGTACTGGACGTAATAGACCGGGTTCTCCTCGCTCTGCGATTTGGCGAGGTCGATGTCGAACACGAATTCCGAGTCGGCCTTGCGCGAGACGAGGAAGAAGCGCACGGCATCGCGGCCGACCTCGTCGATGAGATCGCGCACGGTGACGTAGCTGCCGGCGCGCTTGGAGATCTTCACCTCCTGGCCGCCCTTCATCACCGTCACCATCTTGTGCAGCACGTAGTCCGGATAGCCTTCCGGAATGCCGAGGCCCACGGCCTGCAGGCCGGCGCGCACGCGCGTGACGGTGCTGTGGTGGTCGGAGCCCTGGACGTTGATCGCCTTTTTAAAGCCGCGTTCCCACTTGGTGATGTGGTAGGCCACGTCCGGCACGAAATAGGTGTAGCTGCCGTCCGACTTGCGCATGACGCGGTCCTTGTCGTCGCCGTAGTCGGTGGTCTTCAGCCACAGCGCGCCGTCCTTCTCGTAAGTCTTGCCCGATTCGACCAGGCGCTTGACCGTCGCCTCGACGCGGCCGTCGGTGTAGAGCGACGACTCGAGATAGTAGTTGTCGAACTTCACGCCGAAGGCCTGCAGATCGACGTCCTGCTCCTTGCGCAGGGCGGCCACCGCGTACCTGCGGATCGAATCGAGGTCGCTCAGGTCGTGGCCGACTTCATTGAGGTAGTTCTGGGCGATCTCGCGGATGTACTCGCCGTGATAGCCGTCCTCGGGGAACTCGATCTGTTCGCCGAGCAGCTCGCGCGCGCGGGCCTGCACCGACAGGGCGAGCTTGTGGATCTGCTGGCCGGCGTCGTTATAGTAGAACTCGCGCGTGACCTTGTAGCCCTGCGTCTCCAGCAGCGCGGAGATCGCGTCGCCCAGCGCGGCCTGGCGGCCGTGGCCGACGTGCAGCGGGCCGGTCGGGTTGGCGGAAACGAATTCGACGATCACCGGCAGGCCGTGGCCGGCGTTGGAGCAGCCGTAACGCGCGCCTTCGGCGAGCACGATGCGCACCGTCTGCTGTTTCGCCGCGGGCTTGAGGCGGACGTTGATGAAACCCGGGCCGGCGATCTCCACCGACTCGATCCATTCCGACTGCGGCAGGGCCGCCACGAGCTGTTCGGCGATCTTGCGCGGCGGCGCCTTGAGCGTGCGCGCAAGCTGCATCGCCACCGTGCAGGCGTAATCGCCGTGGCTCGCGAGCTTCGGCCGCTCGAATTCGAGGATGCCCGGCGGCTGCGTGGGATCGACCTGCGCCAGCGCCTGGGTGAACAACTGTGTGAGATGCGTGCGGATAACCGCGGACATGATGCCTGGTTCGAAGCGACGCGCCGATCGCGCGTCCGAGAGTGGGATAAAGGCCGCGAATTGTAACAAAGCGGCCGTGGCTCGCGCCGGGAACGCTCGTGCCGTCGACTAAGCCGCCCGGAAAGATACGCGGCGCCCGAGAGGCGCCGCGTGCTTTGGCTGCGGAGGGTGCGCCCTGACCCGCGAACCGGGCGCGAAAGGCTTTAACGCGCCGCCGGCTGCAGCGAGGGGGAAGAAGCCGGTTTGGCCTGCTGGCCCGGCTGGGCGCCCGAGGTCGAGCTCGTCGCGCTGCCGCCGCCCGTGCCGCTCTGGCTCAGGGTGGCGATGTCGCCGCACAGCTCGCCGCCTTCTTCCACCACCAGCTTGCCGTAGCGGATCTTGCCGCTCACGCGGCCGGTGGAGCGGATGACGAGCTGCTTGCGGGCGGTGAGCTCGCCTTCGAACTTGCCGTGGATCTCCGCGATGTCGATGCCGACCGTGCCGATGAAGGCGCCGTTCTCGGCGATCTGGATGACGCGGCTGTCCATGGACGCTTCGACGCGGCCTTCGACGACCAGCGTGTCGCAGTCGGTGATCTCGGCGCCCTTGAGCTTGATGTCCGGACCGACGATCAGCCGGCTGCCGCGGGTTTCGTCCTTGGGCTTGGCGGCCTCGGCCGGGGCGGTCTTGGCCGCTTCAGTGCCGCTCGCGGCGGGCGGCTGCGGCGCGCCGGTCTGCGGCGCGGCGGGGGAAGCCGGGGGCGTGTCGCGGCGATAGCGGTCGCCGCCCGCGCTGGTGCTGCCGCCACCGAACAGATTCTGTTTGTAAAGCATCGCGGGTCCTCCTGGTTGAGTAAACAATTGCATGTGACACCTACGAGCCGCGAGGTTCAGCAAGGCCTGTGCCGATTTGCGATTCCTCGCCGTCACAGCGACATAGCGTGCGGCCCCGCGCCAGCGTAGAAACGGGGATCGTCGTGAAGCAGCAACAGCAATTTTCGTGCGTTACGCTAAAGCGCTTTGTGAAAGGGTTTTCCATGCGTCGTAAGTCGACGACAAAGGTGACGCGCATGGGCATGCCGCCTGCGCGTCTGCCGGGATGAAGAAGGAGCGTCCATGAGTCGCATGCTCATCCTCATCGGACTGGTGCTCGTGGCGGCGGGGCTGCTGTGGCCGCTGCTCAGCAAGATCGGGCTCGGTTCGCTGCCCGGGGACATCCACGTCAAGCGCGAGGGCTTCAGCTTCTACTTCCCGATCACCACCTGCATCCTGATCTCGGTGGTGCTGAGCCTGATCCTGTGGTTCCTGCGCAAATAGTTCAGAACTCGAGCGGATCGACTTCGATGTGCCAGCGCACCGCGCCGGCCTTGAGGTTGTAAAGCGCCTGCGACCATTCGCGCAGGAAGTTCTGCAGCGCGCGGCGCGAGCGCGACTGCAGCAGCAGGTGGGCGCGTTCCCAGCCGCCCAGGCGGGGCAGGCTCATCGGTACCGGATCGAACACGATCACCGCCTCGGGACGCGGCGGCGCGCAGCCGAGTGCGCCGGTCTCTAATACAAACCGGAACCGCCCACGAAAAAGAGAATGTTA
>QGUL01000341.1 GCA_003242425.1 Pseudomonadota bacterium
AAGGAAGGGGCCCGACAGGGCGCGCCGGCCAAGGGAGAACAGGGCGGGCGGGGTGCCCCCCGCCCCCGGCCCCGCGCCGCCCGCCACGACCAACGCGCCGAGCGTGCGCGCGCGCGACACCGGCGCGAGCCGCTCGATGTTCAACGATGCGGTGGAGGCGGCGAAAACGGCGGTGAGCTCGCTGCGCGCCAATCTTTTCCGCACGGTGCTGACGCTACTCGGCATCGTCATCGGCGTGGCCTCGGTGATCGCCATGCTGGCGGTCGGCGACGGGGCCAAGGAGGAGGTGTTGAAGCGCATCAGCGCCATGGGCACCAACATCCTGCTGGTACGTGCCCAGGCGGCCAACCAGCGCGGGATGGGGGGCAGCATCGCCACGCTGGTGCCTGCCGACGCCGACGCCTTGAACGAACTGCCCAATGTGCTGGCCGCCGTGCCGGAGATGACCGGCAACGTCACCATCCGCTACGGCAACCGCGACTACCAGACCTCCGCGGCGGCGGTGGGCGCGACCTTCGCGCTCGCGCGCAACTGGTATCCGGTGCGCGGCACCTTCTTCAGCCAGGAAGACGTGCAGAGCTACGCCACGGTGGTGGTGCTGGGGCAGACGGTCGCCGAGAACCTCTTCCCCGACGGCGTCGATCCCATCGGCCAGTACGTCGTGATCAACAACGTGATGTTCCAGGTGATCGGCATCATGGCCGTGCGCGGGGCCTCGCCCTGGGGCAGCGACCTCGACGACACCATCCTCGTGCCCATCACCACCGGCAGTCTGCGGCTGTTCGGTCAGCGTTTTCTGCGCAGCATCACCGTCGCGGTGGAGGACGTGAGCCGCATCGACGAGACACAGGCCGCGGTGGAGGAGCTCCTGCTCGCGCGTCACGGCGTCGAGGATTTCCAGGTGCGCAACACCGCGTCGATCATCGAAATGGCTTCGGAGACGCAGAACACGCTGACGATCCTGCTCGGTTCGGTGGCGGCGATTTCGCTGCTGGTCGGCGGTATCGGCGTCATGAACATCATGCTGGTGAGCGTGACCGAACGTACGCGCGAGATCGGCATCCGCATGGCGACGGGCGCGCGCATGCGCAACATCCTGCAGCAATTCCTCACCGAGGCGCTGCTCGTCTCGGCGCTCGGCGGATTGATCGGCGTGGCGATGGGCCTCGGCGCCGCGGCCGTCATCGCTTCCTTCGGTACGCCGGTCAAGTACGCGGTCGAGCCGGTCGTGCTGGCCTTCGGTTGCGCCTTCCTCACCGGTCTGTTGTTCGGTTACATGCCGGCACGCAAGGCGGCGCGCCTGGATCCCGTGCAGGCTTTGGCGGCGGAGTGATCATGCGTCGAACATTCGCTTCACTGTTCATCGTTCTCGCACTTGCCGGTTGCGCGACCACCAGCGACATGCCGCGCCCGCAGGTCGACTTGCCTTCGGCCTATCGTGGCGAAACGGCGGAGGACGCCGTGCCGATCGACGCGGAATGGTGGCGCGCGTTCAAGTCCGAGGAGCTCGTCTCGCTCATCGAAACCGCCTTGCGCGAGAGCCCGGATCTCGCCATGGCCGTGGAGCGCGTGCGGCAGGCCGAGGCGCAGGTGCGGATCGCCGGCGCCAGCCTGTTCCCGCAACTGGAACTTTCCGCCTCCACGAGCCGTCGCCGCACGGACGGCCGCAACGACGAGCTGACGACCGAAAGCACTTCCGCGACGCTGAGCGCCAGCTACGAAATCGACGTCTGGGGCCGCAACGCCGCGGGCAAGCGCGCCGCGGAATTCTCCGCCGACGCCGTACGCTTCGACGAAGCGGGCATCCGTCTGACGACCATCGCCGGTATCGCCAACGCCTACTTCCAGGTGCTGTCCTTGCGCGACCGCCTGCGCGTCGCGCGCGAAAACCTGGCCATCGCCGAACGCGTGCTGGAGATCGTCAACATCCGCGCGCGCAACGGCGTGGTGACGCAGCTCGACGTCGCCAGGCAGAACAGCGCCGTGCTGTCGCAGCGGGCGGTGATTCCGGCGCTGGAGCTGCAGGAGCGGCAGACGCTCGCCGCATTGGCGATCCTGGTCGGCCGCACGCCGCAGGACTTCGACGTGCGCGGCACCACGCTGACGGAACTCGCCGTGCCCGCCGTGGCGCCCGGACTGCCCGCCGAGCTGCTGGTGCGTCGTCCCGATCTTGCGCTGGCCGAAGCGCAGCTTGCCGCCGCCAATGCCAATCTGGCGGCCGCGCGCGCCGCGTTGCTGCCCAGCGTCGCGCTGACCGGTTCGGCCGGCCTCACCAAAGCGGCGGCGCTATCGCTCGCGGATCCCGTCAACACGGTCTACACCCTGGGCGCGTCGATCCTGCAACCGATTTTCGAAGGCGGACGCCTCCGCGCCCAGGTCGAAGTGGCGGAAAGCAGGCAGCGGGAACTGGTGGAGAGCTATCGCCGCGCCATACTGAGCGCGTTGGCGGACGTGGAAGACGCGCTCGTCGCCGGCTCGCGCACCGCGCAGCAACAGGTATTGCAGGCGCAGGCCTTGGAAGAGGCGCGTCGCGCGCTCAGGCTCGCCGAAGTGCGCTACCGCGAAGGCGCCGACGATCTGCTGTCGGTGCTGGATGCGCAGCGCACGCTGTTTGCCGCCGAGGACACCCTCGTGCAGACCCATCTGGCCCGCCTGCAGGCCGCCGTCAGCCTGCACAATGCGCTCGGCGGCGGCTGGGAGCTGCCGGCGCCCGTGGCGACGGCCGACCACTGAGCCTCCCCGGCTGCCGTTGAAATCCTAAACGAGAACTATTATCATTTGTGCGCACGCCCCGGGCG
>QGUL01000022.1:0-7500 GCA_003242425.1 Pseudomonadota bacterium
CTTTACGCAACATCGCCATCATCGCCCACGTCGACCACGGCAAGACCACGCTCGTCGACCAGCTGCTGAAGCAGTCCGGCACCTTCCGCGCCAACCAGCAGGTCGCCGAACGGGTCATGGACAGCAACGAGCTCGAGAAAGAGCGCGGCATCACCATCCTGGCGAAGAACTGCGCGGTCGAGTACGAAGGCACCCACATCAACATCATCGACACGCCCGGACATGCCGACTTCGGCGGCGAGGTCGAGCGCGTACTGTCGATGGTGGACGGCGTGCTGCTGCTCGTGGATGCGGTCGAAGGGCCGATGCCGCAGACGCGCTTCGTCACCCGCAAGGCGCTGGCGCAGGGGCTGAAGCCCATCGTGGTGGTGAACAAAGTCGACCGTCCCGGCGCGCGCCCCGATTACGTCGTCAACGCCACCTTCGATCTGTTCGACAAGCTCGGCGCCACCGAAGAACAGCTCGACTTCCCGGTGGTGTACGCCTCGGGCCTCAACGGCACCGCCACGCTCGATCTCAAGGAGCCGGGCAAGGACATGCGTCCCCTGTTCGACGCCATCCTCAGATACGTGCCGGTGCGCGCCGACGATGCCGACGGCCCGCTGCAACTGCAGATCTGCTCGCTCGATTATTCGAGCTATGTGGGCAAGATCGGCATCGGCCGCATCAACCGCGGCCGCCTGCGGCCGTTGCAGGACGTGGTGGTGATGAACGGACCCGATTCGACGCCCGTCAAGGCGCGCGTCAACCAGGTGCTGAAGTTCCGCGGCCTGGAGCGCGTGCTGGTGGACGAAGCCGAAGCCGGCGACATCGTGCTCGTCAACGGCGTCGACGAACTGGGTATCGGTTCGACGCTCTGCGATCCGGAACATCCCGAGGCGCTGCCCATGCTGCGCGTGGACGAGCCGACGCTCACCATGAATTTCTGCGTCAACACCTCGCCGCTTGCCGGCCGCGAAGGCAAATTCGTCACCAGCCGCCAGTTGCGCGAGCGTCTGGAGCGCGAGCTGAAATCGAACGTGGCGCTGCGCGTTGCGCCGACCGACGACGAGACGGTGTTCGAAGTCTCGGGGCGCGGCGAGCTGCATCTCACCATCCTGATCGAGAACATGCGCCGCGAGGGTTACGAGCTGGCGGTTTCGCGCCCGCGGGTGGTGTACAAGGAAATCGACGGCGTGAAGTGCGAGCCGTATGAGCTGCTGACCGTCGACGTCGAGGAAGCGCACCAGGGTGCGGTGATGGAAGAACTCGGCCGCCGCCGCGGCGAGCTGCTCGACATGCAGCCCGACGGCAAGGGCCGCGTGCGTCTGGAATACCGTATCCCCGCGCGCGGACTGATCGGCTTCCAATCCGAGTTCATGACCCTGACGCGCGGCACCGGTCTCATGAGCCACATTTTCGACGACTACGCGCCGGTGAAGCCCGGCGAAGTCGGCGAACGCCGCAACGGCGTGCTGGTCAGCCAGGACGACGGCGAGGCGGTGGCCTATGCGCTATGGAAGCTGCAGGAACGCGGCCGGATGTTCGTCTCGCCCGGCGAACCCGTGTACGAAGGGATGATCATCGGCATCCACAGCCGCGACAACGATCTGGTCGTCAACCCCATCCGCACCAAGCAGCTCACCAACATCCGCGCCTCCGGTTCGGACGAGGCGATCCGCCTTACGCCGCCGATCCAGCTCACGCTGGAGTATGCGGTGGAATTCATCGCCGACGACGAGCTGGTGGAAGTGACGCCCAAGAGCATCCGGCTGCGCAAGCGCCATCTCAAGGAACACGAACGGCGCCGCGCCTCGCGCGAAGCGGCCTGATGAGATCCGTCGCGGAGCCTCGCGCGCCGCTATTGCGCGCCGATCAGCGCATTCTTCAAATCGGCGTCGGCCGGGTTCGGGCCGAGCCAGTTGCGCAGCAGCGCGCGATAGAAATCCTCGCCCTCGATCACTTTGCCCCGCGGTACGCCGTTGAGAATGAGCTGCGTGCCGGTGTTCGGGCGGTAGTCGAGATGCACGACGTCGCCCTTCTTCACTTCCTTCACTTCGCGCAGCAACGCTTCGAAGGCGGTGATCTGGGGTTGCAGCCGTTTGCTTTCTTCCCCGGGGGTGTTCGCCTCCAGTGCAGCATGGAAAGCGTCGACGAATTGGTCGGCACTGACGTCGCGTAGCATGACCAGCGTCACACGCTTCGATCCCGGCGCGGCAAGGATGTCCTCCGCGCTGCGCTTCGGTTCCGGCAGATAAAGCCCGACCACGTTCACGCTGAAGAACAGCCTCTTGCGCACGCCGGCCCCGTTCAGGACCAGGCGCTCCTCGCCGATGCGGATTTCGTCGTCCAGTCGCACACCCGCCAGCTCGGCCGCCTGCGCGCCGAAGACGACGCCGAACGACAGAACCGCAAGCGCCCGGCTCCTCATATGCAGCGCAGGTTCGCAGTCGTGTCGACAACCGGCTGGCGGCAATCCTGTTCGTTGACCCTGCGGTCGGGCTTCATCACCGGTGCAACGCCGCCGGAGACCTGTTGCCCCGCCAGGAAGACGCCCAGCAACGCGCCGCCGGCAATGACGTCGGCCGCCGTCCCGCCGATGCCGATGCGCGCGTACAACCCCTCGCCGCCCGGGGAAACCGCACCGGTCTGCACGCCATAGTGGGCATGGCAGCCGCCCAGCAAGCCCGCAAGCAGTAACGAGACAACCGTCCTGCGCATCATCCCCTCCGCATGCGCTCGAAGCCGGCCTGCAGATCGGCAATGAGATCGTCCGGGTGTTCCAGTCCGGCGTGGATCCTGAAGCACAAGCCCTGGTACGGCCAGCGCGTGGCAGTACGTTGCGGGCGTGGGTCGAAGGGCATGATCAGGCTTTCGTAGCCGCCCCAGGACGCGCCCAGACCGTACAGCTCGAGGCCGTTGATGAAGGCGCGGAAGGCGCGGTCGGACACCGAGGGTTTCAGCACCACGCCGAACAATCCGCACGCGCCCTTGAAATCGCGTTTCCACAAGGCGTGGCCGCGATCGCCGGGCAGCGCCGGATGCAGCACCGTCTCCACCTCCGGCTGGCGGGCGATCCACTCGGCCAGTATCACCCCCGTTTCCCAATGCTGCTTCAGCCGGACCGCCATCGTGCGCAGACCGCGCTGTGCGAGATAGATGTCGTCCGGTCCCGCGGTCTGGCCGAGGTCGTAGTGCGTGGCTTTCAGCTTCGGCCACGCTTCCCTGGTGCAGCTCACGGTGCCGAGCATGGCGTCGGAATGGCCGACCACGTATTTGGTCGCCGCCTGGATCGATACGTCCACGCCGTGATCGAAGGCTTTGAAATAAAGCGGAGTGCCCCAGGTGTTGTCCATGATCACGACGGCACCGTGGCGATGGGCGACTTCCGCAATGGCGGGAACGTCCTGCACCTCGAAAGTCAGCGAGCCGGGCGATTCGACATAGACGGCCTTGGTGTTCGGCCGCATCAGTTCCGCGATGCCTGCGCCGATGCACGGATCGTAAAAGCTCGCCTCCACACCATAGCGCTTGAGCAGGCGCATCGCGGCATGGCGCGTCGGACCGTAAACGCTGTCGCTCAGCAGGACGTGATCGCCGGCAGCGAGGTAAGCCAGCAGCGCGCCCGTGCAGGCTGCGAGCCCGGAAGGGAACACCACGCAGCGATGCGCGCCTTCCAACGCGGCGAGCGCTTCCTCCAGCGAACGGGTAGTCGGCGTTCCGGTACGGCCGTAGTAGGTGCCCGGCACCTCCTTGGCACGATCTTCGGCTTTGCGCTCCCAGTCTTCCAGCGTAGGGGACAGGATGGTGGAGGCGTGGAACACAGGCGGATTGACGGCGCCTTCGAACTGCTCCGGATGGCGGCCGGAATGGACGAGCTTGGTTTCGTCGTGCACGCAATCGCTCCTAACTATGGAACCGTCCGGCCTGCATTCTACGATCCCCCGCCGTCTAGCGTACGAGCTGCCGGTAGCGCTTGAGATGGCGCAGGGCTTTGCGGCGGTCTCCCAGGATCTCGTACAACAGCCCGAGGTTGTAGTGGCTGTCGGCAAAGTCCGGCTGTACGGCGATCGACCCTTCGTAGGCGGCGCATGCCTCCTCGTACCGGCCCTGCTCTTCCAGCAGCACCCCGAGATTGAACAGCAGCAGCGGTTCCGGACCGCAGCGGGCGATGCCGGCGCGGTAGACGCGTTCCGCCGCGTCCAGCTTGCCGCCCAGATGCAGCAGCCGTCCGAGGTTCGCCGCCGAGGGAGCATGTGCGGGATCGGCGGCCAGGGCACGCTCGTACGCCGCGCGCGCCGCTTCAGCGTCGCTCGCTTCCAGCCTGCACCCTTCATCGAAGCAAGCGTCGGCCGACACGCGCGGTTCGGCTCGCTGGTATGCCACGACCGCCACGCCCGATCCCGCCGGACACACGTCGAAATCGAGCAGGTATTGGCCGGAATCGGCACGCCAGCGGCGCGCGCCCTCCTTCACCACCACGCGGTCGCCGTCGGCGAGAATGCGCAGCCCCGACAGCGGCACGTCTGCGGGCAGATGGCGGCGCAGCCGGCGCAGCGCCTGCGTGATCCGTCGTGGCGGGACCCTGGCGAGCGTCAATTCGCGTGCCGCCTTCAAAACGATCAGATCCCGAAAGGAAAACCGGTAGGCGTTGCGCGGTCCGCGGGCCGGCGTCACGAAACCGCCGCGCACCAGCGCCTGGATCACCGACCGGGACAGGCCGAGCGTCCGCTCGACATCGCGCACCCCGAAATCCGTCATGCGCGCTTACGCGGCTTCGTATCCCGCTTCTTGTCGCCGGTTGCGGCGACGCGTTTGGGCGCCGTGCGCGCGGGTTTCTCCGCTTCCGCCGCCTTGCCCGACGTCTTCTCGAGGCTCGCACGCAAAGCAGCCATGAGGTCGATCACCTTGGCGCCAGCCGCCTCGGTGGGTGCTTCGGCGATGGCGATTTCCTCGCCTTCCACCTTGCGCTGCACCGCCGCCTCGATGCGTTCGCGCACCTCGTCCTTGTACGCGGTCGGATCGAAGGCCTTGCGCGACTGCTGCTCGATCAATTGCATCGCGAGCTTGAGTTCGGCGTCCTTGACTTCGGCATGAGGGATCTCTAGCTCGGAGATCGGGCGCACCTCGCTGGCATAGAGCAGTTGCTGCATCACCAGTCCGTCCTCCACCGGCCGCAGCATGACGACGTACTGCTTGCCGCGCGTGGCCCAGCGCCCGAGTGCGCACAGTTTGCTTTGACGCAACGCTTCGGTGAACAGCGAATAGGGTTTGGAGCCGCCCTTGTCCGGCGCGAGGTAATAGGCGCGATCGAAGTAAACCGGATCGACGGTATGTGCGGGAACGAACTCGGTGATGTCGATCGACTTGCTGCCCGCTTCCTCGAGCGCCTTCAGCTCCTCGGGCTCGAACATCACGTACTGGTCCTTGGCGAACTCGTAGCCCTTGACCATCTGTTCGCGCGGCACCACGACGTTCTCCCGGATGCACACGTACTGCTGCTTCACCCGCGAGCCGCAGGTATGGAGCAGGTTGAAGGAGATCGCGCCGCTCGACTGCGTCGCGGAATAGAGCTTGACGGGGATCGCGACGAGCCCGAAGGACACGGTCAGGGAGGCGATGGATCGGGCGGCCATGTCGCACCTCTGCTGGACGGTTTGCGCTGGACGCGCTGTCTCGCCGTGCAAGCGGCGTGCCGTCCGGACATGCCGCGACTTGCGCGGTGCGGAAGCTTTTGGGCACTGCAAATAAAAAAGGCCAACCTTTTGGGTTGGCCTTTTTTTGGGTTGGGGTCCTGACGATGACCTACTTTCGCGTGGGCAGTCCACACTATCATCGGCGCGACGTCGTTTCACGGTCCTGTTCGGGATGGGAAGGCGTGGTTCCAACGTGCTATGGTCGTCAGGAATTCTTTTGGAGGCGTCGCAGCCGTTTTGGCATGCGCCGACTCGCATTCGGTGGAAGAAGTGTTGTGGGGTTGTGAGAGTGATTTCACGAATTCGCTTTTTGAGCGTGTATTGCTCAGGGTTATAGGATCAAGCCTCACGGGCAATTAGTACCGGTTAGCTCAACGCATTGCTGCGCTTCCACACCCGGCCTATCAACGCGGTGGTCTTCCGCGACCCTTCAGGGAGGTCTGGCCTCCGGGGAGATCTCATCTTCGGGCGAGTTTCCCGCTTAGATGCTTTCAGCGGTTATCTCTTCCGCACTTAGCTACCCGGCGATGCGACTGGCGTCACAACCGGTACACCAGAGGTGCGTCCACTCCGGTCCTCTCGTACTAGGAGCAGGCCCCGTCAAATCTCCAGCGCCCACGGCAGATAGGGACCAAACTGTCTCACGACGTTTTAAACCCAGCTCACGTACCACTTTAAATGGCGAACAGCCATACCCTTGGGACCGGCTACAGCCCCAGGATGTGATGAGCCGACATCGAGGTGCCAAACTCCGCCGTCGATGTGAACTCTTGGGCGGAATCAGCCTGTTATCCCCAGCGTACCTTTTATCCGTTGAGCGATGGCCCTTCCATACAGAACCACCGGATCACTTTGTCCTGCTTTCGCACCTGCTCGACGTGTCAGTCTCGCAGTCAAGCACGCTTTTGCCAATGCACTATCAGCACGATTTCCGACCGTGCCTAGCGTACCTTCGAGCTCCTCCGTTACCCTTTAGGAGGAGACCGCCCCAGTCAAACTGCCTGCCATGCACTGTCCCCGACCCGGATGACGGGCCTAGGTTAGAACCGCGAACAGATCAGGCTGGTATTTCAACGACGGCTCCACGGGAACTGGCGTCCCCGCTTCAAAGCCTCCCAGCTATCCTACACAGACCGGTTCACAGTCCCATGCAAAGCTACAGTAAAGGTGCATGGGGTCTTTCCGTCTAGCCGCGGGTAGATTGCATCATCACAACCACTTCAATTTCGCTGAGTCTCAGGAGGAGACAGTGTGGCCATCGTTACGCCATTCGTGCAGGTCGGAACTTACCCGACAAGGAATTTCGCTACCTTAGGACCGTTATAGTTACGGCCGCCGTTTACCGGGGCTTCGATCAAGGGCTTGCACCCCATCACTTAACCTTCCGGCACCGGGCAGGCGTCACACCCTATACGTCCACTTTCGTGTTTGCAGAGTGCTGTGTTTTTATTAAACAGTCGCAGCCACCGATTCTCTGCGACCCCATTCGGCTCCCCTTGTACAGGTTCACCTACTCGGGGCACACCTTCTTCCGAAGTTACGGTGTCAATTTGCCGAGTTCCTTCTCCTGAGTTCTCTCAAGCGCCTGAGAATGTTCATCTCGCCCACCTGTGTCGGTTTGCGGTACGGTCGACTTGGAACTGAAGCTTAGAGGCTTTTCCTGGAAGCATGGCGTCAACAGCTTCGCGCTCAGTGAGCGCTCGTCGTCACGTCTCAGCGTTGATCCCCCGGATTTGCCTAAGGGATCCGCCTACGCGCTTGAACCGGGACGTCCAACACCCGGCCTGCCTAGCCTTCTCCGTCCCCCCATCGCATTCCAAGCCGG
>QGUL01000023.1 GCA_003242425.1 Pseudomonadota bacterium
GCCGCGAAGCGCTCCAGGACATGGTCCGGTCGCGAACGCCGGTGCGCCCCCCCGGCGCGCGCACGGCGAGCTGTCTGCGGCATGGCGGTTGCAAGGAGCGAGCACAACGGCGCCTTACCGGCGTTTTCCTCATCAATCAAGGAGCTCAACCTATGCGCAAAGCTATTACGGCCCTGCTGATCGCGGCCTTTGCACTGATCGGCTGCAACACCATGGAAGGCGTCGGCAAGGACGTTCAACGTGGTGGCGAGAAACTCGAAAACGCCGCGGACCGCAACAAGTAAGCCGCAACGGCGCCGGCGGAGTCCTCGAGCACAGGCAGGGCACGTGGCTTGCTCGCATAGAGGCTATGCCGCGGCCGCAACGCCGGCTTCGGAACGGATGCAATGCCCGGCCTACGAAAGGAGCGACTCATGCTGAATTGGGCGATCGCGTTTTTCATCATCGCTATCATCGCTGCGATCTTCGGTTTCGGCGGCATTGCCGCCGGCGCGGCCGAGATAGCGAAAATCCTGTTCTTCGTCTTCCTGGTTCTTTTCCTGGTTTCGCTCATCACCGGCTTGCTGCGAAGGTAGCGGAGGTTGAAACGAGCGAATCGGACGGCCGCCTTCGGGCGGCCGTTTCTTTTCTGGGGCCGGCATGCGGCTTGCGACGGTTATCTCACCTTACAACGGAGTGAAACATGAACAGCGATCGTTTGGCAGGAAACTGGAAGCAGCTGCGCGGCAAGATCAAGGAGCAGTGGGGCAAGCTCACCGACGACGAGCTGGACGTGATCGACGGCAAGCGCGAGCAGCTGAGTGGCAAGATCCAGGAGGCGTACGGCATTACGAAGGACGAAGCCGAACGCCAGCTCGACGAATGGGAGCGCCGCAGCCTCGGCGGTTCGCAGCGCGACGATTTCGTATGACCGCATGCCCGCCGGCGGGCATCGTTTTCCGCCGCCGCAGTCGAGCCGACAGCGGCGTAGTTTCGATGTCGCCTTGCACGACCGGTACGAACGCCTCGATGCGCGTGCCGCCTTCTGCCGGAGTTTCGATGCGGAACGTGCCGCCCAGACCCATCACACGTTCGCGCATTCCCAGAATGCCGTGTGAGAGCGGTTCCGTCTTCACTTCCGCGCCTATCCCGATCCCGTCGTCCCGGATGCTCAACCGAACGCCCTGACGTTCGAGCGTAAGCTCGACCCAGACTTGTCGCGCCCGCGCATAGCGCACGATGTTGGTGAGGGCCTCCTGCACGATGCGGAACAGCGCGATCGCCACTTCGCTCGGCCACTCGGGTTCCTCCTCCGGGACGCTGATGTGCGCGCGCAGGCCGGCACGCTGACACACTTCCGACGTCTGCCACTCGATCGCGGCGCCGAGCCCCAGATTGTCGAGCAGAGTAGGGCGCAAATCCTCGATCAGACGTCGCTTGATCTGCACGCCCTCGTCGAGGGTCAGCAACAGCCGCCGGAGTGTCGCAGAGATTTCCGGTTCGAGGGCGGAGAGGTGCTGTTGCACCCACGCGGCGTCCATTTTGGCCGATACCAGGATCGCGCCGAGCTCGTCGTGAATGTCGCGCGCCAGGCGGGACTTCTCCGTCTCCTGTACCGACTGCAGATGGCGGTAAGCGCGCGACAGTTCGGCAGTGCGTTCGCGCACCGTGCGCTCCAGTTCCGCCTTGTGCTCCAGGAGCTGCCGGTTCGCCTGTTCGCGTAAACGCGCATCGCGCAATGCGAGCAGGTAGACGGCGCCGAGCAGGAAGAGGTTGAAAGCGCTCGACAGCGCCATGCCGAAGCGCGAATAGAGGATGTCCTGTTCCCAGAGCGTCCACAGCGCACCGGCATGCGCGCGCTCGTGTGCGGTGAAGCGCTGCAGCTCGGCGCGCAGCTCGTCCATCGTCTCCTTGCCCACGTCGGTTTGCTCCAGCCTGAGCGCCGCTTCGGGCCCGCGTTCGCGATGCAGTGCGAGCGCCGTTTCGATTTCGGCCATGCGCGTGTCGATGAGCAGGCCGATGCGGTCCGCGCGTTGAAGCTGCTCGGATGCAGAGGCGGGGACGAGGGCTTGAAGCTGCCGCATGCGGTCGCTGAGTTTCTGGACGGCGAGCTTGTAGGGCTCGAGATACTCGGCGCGGCCGGTGAGGACGTAGCCGCGCTGTGCGGTCTCGGCGTCGAGCACGAGAGTCTGGATTTCGCGGGTCAGTTCCTGCAGCCCCAGTGAGCGGCGCGCGTACGCGCCGGCCTCATAGAGGCGCTCGTGGCTGAATTCGGAGAAGACCAGCACGCCGAGCGATACCAGCGCCGCGAGCAGCAGCGGCAGCGCCAAGCTCCGGCGATTGAAGGCGACAGGGTCCATGTGCCCGTAGATGTCCTACAAATTAATCGGCGCTGCACCGACCGCGCGTAGCCGCACGCCGCTCTAGCATTGCGCTTTGCGCCCGTCGTCACGGGCCATGAGACGAGAGGAGTCACGCATGCTGAAGTGGGCCCTGATTTTTTTCCTGATCTCGGTAGTGGCCGGAGTATTCGGCTTCACGGGTATCGCGGCGGGCGCGGCGGGCATCGCCAAGGTACTGTTTTTCCTGGCGCTGTTTCTCTTCCTGGTGTTCCTGGTGCTGGGGGTCACCGTGGCCAAGAAAGTCCTTTAGCGCCGATGCCGCCCCGGAAATGAGCAAGGCCGGCTGATGCCGGCCTTGCGTTCGGCGTTGCGGCTTAAGGCGCGGGTCGGGTTCTTTCGCCCGTATCGCCCATGTCCGGACCGGTTCCTGCGCCGGGGCTTGCCGGATCGGAAGGCGTGCCCGACATGGAGCCGCTGCCTGTGCCTGGTGCGCCCGGCGCGGTGGTGCCCGGGTTTCCGGGTGAGCCGGTCGCTCCCGTTCCGCCGCTGTAGGCGCCGGGGTCCGAGGTGCGCGGCTCTTCGACGTTGTCCCCGCATGCGGCCAGCCCGCAGAGGGACAGTACGGCTGCGGCGGCAATCAAGCATTTCTTCATTTCGCGTCTCCTTTGTGGTTTGACGAATGACCGCCTGCGCAAGGGAGCATGTTGACTATTGCGCAGCGACATAAGGAGTGCCTAGCAACTCGCATGCTCCGTACGGCGCTGTCTGCATTCGCCGACGCTTGCGCAAAGCGCGTGGACGCGCCTCATGGCACTCGACAGCCAAGTTACGCGGCGCCAAGGGGCTTCACCATCGGTGAAGGACGCGAATACTTGTCGGATTTGTCCGACGCGCCATCGTTCCGGCACGCGGAATGCAAAGCACTGGCGTGCCTTGAAAGGAGACGCCGCGCATATGCCTAACCGAGACCTCCAGATCCCGACCGAGCAGAGCGTGACGCAGGAGTTCAACCGCTTCCTTGCAGACGTCGAACAGCTGCTGAACAGCGCGCGCCAACTGACCGGCGACAGCGCCGCGCTTGCGCGCAAGCGGCTCGAAGACAAGGTCGCGCAGGCGAAAGTGCGGCTCGAAGCGATGCGCAGCACCGCGGCCGAGCGCGGCGACTGGTATGCGCAGCGGACCAAACCGTGGTGGGCGAACCGGTCGGTACGGATCGTCGGCCTTGCGGCGCTCGCCGGTGCGCTGATCACCGGCGTGCTCGTGGCGCGTCGTTCGCTGCCGCGGCGGGGCGAATAGCGGACATGCATCGAAAGAAGGAGCAGCGATGAGCGGGTTTCTCTCAGACATTCAGACCATCCGTCAACGTGCGCGGCAGCACATCGAACAGGGCGCCGTAACGGCGGGTTACGCGGCCGACCGCGAGACCGTGCTGCGGCTGCTGAACGAGGCGCTGGCGACCGAGCTGGTATGCACGCTGCGCTACAAACGGCACTATTTCATGGCGACCGGCATTCATTCCGAAGCGGCGGCGGCCGAGTTCCTCGAGCATGCCAACGACGAGCAGGAGCACGCCGACCGTATCGCCGAACGCATCGTGCAGCTCGGCGGCGAGCCGAATTTCAATCCGGAAGGCTTGAGCATGCGTTCGCACGCCGAATACGTGGAAGGCGGTACTCTGCGCGAGATGATCGAGGAGGATCTGGTCGCCGAACGCATCGCCATCGAAAGCTATCGCGAGATCGCGCTCTACATCGGTGACAAAGATCCGACCACGCGGCGGCTGTTCGAGGAAATCCTCGCGGCCGAGGAAGAGCACGCCGAAGATCTGGTATCCCTGCTGGGCGGCTTGCGCAGCGACTAGCCGCTGCAACGCCGCGACCATGATCCGTATCGGCATTTCCGGCTGGCGCTACGAGGGATGGCGCGGCGGCTTCTATCCTGAGGGACTTCCGCAGCGGCGTGAGCTGGCCTACGCCGCATCGCGGCTGCCGAGCATCGAAATCAACGGGTCCTTCTACTCCCTGCAGCGGCCGGAGTACTACGAGGCCTGGTACCGGGAGACGCCGCCGGGCTTCGTCTTCAGCGTCAAGGGCAACCGCTACATCTCCCACGTGCGCCGTCTGCGCGATGTCGAGACGCCGTTGGCGAACACGTTCGCATCCGGCGTTTTCCGGCTGCGCGAGAAGCTGGGACCCTTTCTCTGGCAGTTCCCGCCCAACCTGCGCTACGACCGCGAACGCTTCGAAGCCTTTTTCCGCATGCTGCCGCGCGACACGGAGCAGGCGGCGGCACTGGCGCGGCGTTCCAGCGACTGGATGAAAGACCGCGCGGACTGGAGCGTGGACGAACATCGCCCCTTGCGCCACGCCGTCGAAGTGCGCCACGAAAGCTTCGTCGATCCCTCCTTCGTCGAGCTACTGCATGGTCACGACATCGCCTGGGTCATCGCCGACACCGCCGGCAAGTGGCCCTACAAGGAGGACATCACTGCGGACTTCGTCTACATCCGCCTGCACGGCGAAACCGAGCTCTACGCCAGCGGCTACGACGAAGCGAGCCTCGAACGATGGGCGGCACGTATCCGTGCCTGGGCGTCGGGCGGCGAACCGCCGGACGCCGTCAAGATCGCGCCCGAAGCTTCGCCTGAACGTCGCGACCGCGACGTCTATTGCTATTTCGACAACGATTACAAGGTGCGGGCGCCTTTCGACGCGCAGACGCTCATGCGCATACTCGGTTTGAGTTGGAATCCGGAGTCAGTGGAGCCGACTGCGCCGCGCCGGTCAAGGCGTGGAACCGAGGCTCGCGCGCCTTCGAACTGAGTCGGGGAACGCTACCCCGTGAGGCCGCGTCCGGAAGGTCCATTGAGGCGGTACGATGCAAAGCGACACGAGCAACCCTTCGGTCTGGATGGCGACGGCGGATGTCCCGGATCTCGCGCCGCTGCGGAAGGATGAGCGCGCGGATGTCTGCATTGTAGGCGCAGGTATCTCTGGTCTGAGCACGGCTTATCTGCTGTTGCGTGAGGGCCGTGACGTCGTGGTGATCGACGACGGCACGCTTACCGACGGTGCTTCGGCGCGCACCACGGCGCATCTGTCCAACGCTTTCGACGACCGTTACTACGAGGTGGAGCGGCTGCACGGCGAGGCGGGCGCGCGCCTGGTCGCGGAAAGTCATACCGCCGCCATCGATACCATCGAAGCCATCGTCGCCGAGGAGGGGATCGATTGCGACTTCGAGCGTTGCGACGGCTATCTCGTCGCGGCACCCGGCCGCAGTGTGGAGGAACTGCATCAGGAACTGGCGGCCTGTCACCGCGCCGGACTGGGGGATGTGCGACTGGTCGAGCGGGTGCCGATCGGCTTCTACGATTTCCGGCCCGCGCTGTGTTTTCCGCGCCAGGCGCAATTCCATCCGCTGAAGTATCTCGCGCAGCTCACGGAGGCGATCCGGCGCCGCGGCGGCCGGGTCTATGCACATACGCGCGCGGTGAACATCGAAGGCGGCGAGCGTGTACACGTGGAAACCGCGGACGGTTTCGTCGTCGCGGCGGATGCGCTGGTGGTCGCGACCAACACGCCCGTCAACGACCGGTTCGCCATCCACACCAAGCAGGCGCCGTATCGCACCTATGTCGTGGGGGCGCGTGTGCCGCCGGGCGCTGTTCCTACATTGCTGCTCTGGGATACGCTGGACGCCTACCACTACGTGCGTGTGCAGCGGAACGTCGGCGGGCATGACATGCTGATCGTCGGCGGTGAGGACCACAAGACCGGCCAGGCGGACGACTTTGAGAAACGTTACGCGCGATTGGAAGCCTGGACGCGCGAACGCTTCCCGATGGTGGAAGGTTTCGACTTCCACTGGTCGGGGCAGGTGATGGAGCCGGTCGATTACCTGGCTTTCATCGGCCCGAACCCCGGCGACGAGGAGGACAACATCTACGTCGTCACCGGCGACTCGGGCAACGGCATGACGCACGGCACCATCGCCGGCATGCTGCTCACCGATCTCATCTGCGGACACCGCAATCCCTGGACGGTGCTCTACGATCCGGCGCGCATCACCGTGAAAGCGGCCGCTGAGTTCGCCAAGGAGAATCTCAACGTCGCGGCGCGCTTCGCTGAATACGCGACGCCCGGCGAAGTGAAATCAACCGACGACATCGCACCGGGCACCGGCGCCGTCGTGCGGCGCGGCTTTCGCAAGATCGCCGCCTACCGCGACGAAAGCGGCATGCTGCACTGCCGTTCCGCGGTCTGCACGCACCTGCGCTGCATCGTGCACTGGAACAGCGATGAACGGACCTGGGACTGCCCCTGCCACGGCTCGCGCTTCGACAAAATCGACGGCCGTCCGCTCAACGGACCGGCGCACGAGCCGCTGGGGCCGGCGGAATCCTAGCTACGGCCGACAAGGGAGGCCGTCGAGTACCGGCGAGGGCGGGGAAGCGTCCGGACCCTGCGGTACGCCCGCTGCGGCTCCTGTAACATAAGCGGCCTTGGATGAGACAAGGCGTCGTCCCGTGTCGTTCTATAACCTTTACCGTCACAACTTCCTGCGCGCCGCGGTGTGCGTACCGGAGCTGCGGGTCGCCAATCCGGCCTTCAACGCCGCGCAAACCATCGCCCTGATGGAACAGGCCGAGGCGCAGCACGCCGCGGTGGCGCTGTTCCCGGAACTGGGCCTGTCGGCCTACACCTGCGACGATCTGTTCCATCAGGACGCGCTGCTCGACGCGGTTCTGAATGCCCTCGATCAGGTGGTGCGGGCCTCGCGCCAAATGCAACTGACGGCCGTTGTCGGCCTGCCGCTGCGCGTGGACGGGCTGCTCTACAACTGCGGCGCGGTGGTGCAGGGCGGACGCGTGCTGGGCGTGGTACCCAAGACCTATCTGCCCAACTATCGCGAGTTCTACGAACTGCGCCAGTTCACGCCCGGCGATACCGCGGTGCGCGAGAGCATCGATCTCCTGGGCCAGCGCGGGGTGTCTTTCGGTTCGAAGCTGCTGTTCCGTTTCAGCCAGCAGCCGCTCGCGGTGTTCCATGTGGAGATCTGCGAAGACCTGTGGACGCCCATTCCGCCTTCGACCTACGGGGCGCTGGCCGGCGCGACGCTGCTGCTCAATCTTTCCGCCTCGAACGTCACGGTGGGCAAGGACGCCTACCGCCGCCAACTGGTGCAGAACCAGTCGGCGCGCTGCATCGCCGGCTATCTCTACAGCGCCGCGGGTTTCGGCGAATCGACCACCGATATGGCCTGGGACGGACACGGCCTCGCCTGCGAGAACGGCGTGCTGCTGGCCGAGACCGCGCGTTTCGAACGGCAGTCGCAGTTGCTGATCGCGGACATCGATCTTGACCGCGTCATGGCCGATCGCATGCGGCAGAACAGTTTCGGCGCGAGCGCGCGCCGTCATGCCGAAGCGCTGGCGGGGTTCCGCACCGTCCCGGTCGATACGCGCCTGCCGATGCAGGGCGAGCTGCCGCTTGCGCGCGCCTACGAACGCTTCCCCTACGTGCCGGCCGACGCCGCGACGCGCGATGCCCGCTGTGCCGAGGTATACGACATCCAGGTGCACGGGCTGGTGAAACGCCTGCAGGCGATGAAAAGCGACAAGGTGGTGATCGGCGTCTCGGGCGGACTGGATTCGACCCAGGCGCTGATCGTCTGCGCGCGGGCGATGGATGTCATGGGACTGCCGCGCAGCAACATCCTTGCGTATACGATGCCGGGCTTCGCGACCAGCGAACGCACACTCGACCAGGCGCGCCGGCTGATGGCGGCGGTGGGTGCGACGGCGCAGGAGATCGATATCCGCCCGAGCTGCCTGCAGATGCTGAAGGACATCGGCCATCCTTACGCCGAAGGCAAGCCGGTGTACGACGTGACCTTCGAGAACGTACAGGCGGGCGAGCGCACGAGCCATCTGTTCCGGCTCGCCAATCTGCACAACGCGCCGGTCATCGGCACCAGCGATCTGTCCGAGATCGCGCTCGGCTGGAGCACCTACGGCGTGGGCGACCACATGGCGCACTACCACGTCAACGCCAGCGTGCCGAAGACGCTGATCCAGTACCTGATCCGCTACGTCGCGCGCACGCACATGCTGGGCGAGGAGACGAGCCGCGTGCTGCTCGACGTGCTGGAGACCGAGATCAGTCCCGAGCTCGTACCGGGGGAGGACAAGGGAGCGCCGGGCCAGCGCACCGAGAGCTTCATCGGCCCCTACGAGCTGCAGGACTTCCATCTCTACTACACGCTGCGCTTCGGCTACCGGCCGACCAAGGTCGCGTTCCTCGCCTGGCATGCCTGGCACGACCGCCGGCGCGGCCTGTGGCCCGACATTCCCGAAGCCAAGCGCAACCAATATGCGATCGGCGACATCAAGCGTTGGCTGGCTGTGTTCCTGCGCCGTTTCTTCGAGCAGTCGCAGTACAAGCGCAGCGCGCTGCCCAACGCGCCCAAGGTGGGCTCCGGCGGCTCGCTTTCCCCGCGCAGCGACTGGCGCGCGCCGAGCGACAGCGAAGCGGCCGCGTGGCTCGCGGAACTGGATCAGATTCCGGACGCCTGAGGCGGGCGGGGCGCCGTGTCCGGCGGCGTGACGACGGACATGAACCGACCGCTCGTCGCCGCGTTCGCGCTTTCGCTCGCGCTGCACTTGGCGCTGTTGTGGTGGCAGCCGCGATGGGAGGGGGAAGCCGCAGTGCCTGTGCAGCCGATCGTCGCCGAGCTGCAAGCGCCGGCACCGGCTGCGCCAAGCAGCGCACCGAGCGCTCCGGCACCGCCGTCTGAACCACGCGCGGAACCGCGCACGCAACCGCGGCAAAGCGCGCCGCCTGCGCGCCCGCGCGCCGAACCGAAACCGCAAGCCGTTCCGCAATCGCCCGCCGAATCCGCGCGCTCGGTCGTGCCGGCAGCGGAAGGCGAGACGGCAGCCGCATCGCCGGCGGGCGAGGATGCGCCGGCGCCGCCGGAGGAGGCGCCGGACGCCACGGCGCGAGCCGACGGTCCCGCCGCGGAGACGGCCCCGGATACTGCTGTTCCGGCAGCGGCAGGAGCGCAGGCTCAAGCCATCGACGATTACCGCGCCGCGCTCCAGGCCGCGGCGCGCAAGCATCGCCACTATCCGCGTTATGCGCGGGCGCGCGAGTGGGAAGGGCGCACCACCGTGCGGCTGGAAGTCGATGCGGCGGGACGCGCGGCGAACATCGCCGTCGCCGCTTCGAGCGGTTACGAGGTGCTGGACGAGAGCGCGCTGGACATGATCCGCAAGGCGCAACGCGAAGTCGCATTGCCCGCGGCGCTGCAGGGCAGTGCCTTCGCGGTGGAACTGACGGTGCTGTTCGCGCTGGAGGACTGAGGCCGCTCAGGCCGGCCGCGGATGCACGGGCGGGAAGGCGACGACGTGGTCGACATCGAGGCGGATGCCGATCTTCTCGCCCAGCGCGTGGTTGTGGTGGCTGGGCACGAGCGCCAGGATCTTGCGTCCGCTTTCGAGGCGCAGGGTGTAGAGGATGTCCGCGCCGCGGAAAGCCTTGTGCGTGACTTCGGCGCGCAGCTCGCTGTCGTCGTCGTGGATGATGTCGTCCGGGCGCAGCAGCACGTCCACCTGATGGCCGTCCTCGCAATAGGGGCAGCCCGGCTTGCAGGGGTTGGTGACGGCGCCGTTCAGGATGCCCAGCTCGATCTCCACGCGGTTGTCGTCCAGCACGCGGCCGGGCAGGAACACGCCCTGGCCGACGAAGTCGGCGATGAAGCGGTTGCAGGGCTTGTGGTAGAGGTTGTAGGCCGTGTCCCACTGCTGGATCTCGCCGCCGTGCATGATGCCGATCTCGTCGGCGATGGCGAAGGCCTCGTGCTGATCGTGCGTGACCAGGATGGCGGTGGTGTTGCTGCGCTTGATGATGTCGCGCACTTCCAGGCTCAGGCGTTCGCGCAGCTCCACGTCCAGATTGGAGAAGGGCTCGTCGAGCAGCAGCAGATCGGGCTGCGGCGCGAGCGCGCGGGCGAGCGCGACGCGCTGCTGCTGGCCGCCGGAGAGCTGGTGCGGATACTTGTCGCCGTGACCGGCGAGCCCCACGGCCTCGATATACTCCGCCACCCGTGCCGCGCGTTCGTGCTTGCTCAGGTGGTGCAGGCCGAAGGCGACGTTCTGCGCCACGGTGAGATGCGGGAACAGCGCGTAGTCCTGGAACACCATGCCGACGCGGCGCTTCTCAGGCGGCTCAGTGTGGCCCGGACGAGAAACGCAGCGGCCGTTGAGCAGGATTTCGCCTCGGGTCACGGGCTCGAAGCCGGCAATGCAGCGCAGCACCGTGGTCTTGCCGCAGCCGCTCGGCCCCAGCAGACAGCCGATCACCCCGCGCTGCAGGCGGAGCGACAGCCCCCGGATGACCTCGTGCGCACCGTAGGCCTGATGCAGGCCGCGGATGTCGAGCGTGATCTCGGGTGTAGGGACGGGTACGGCGCTCATACCCGGCATTATACGGCGGGAACGAGAATCATTATTGATACAATCGAGGTCCTTTTGCAGGCTTTCGCATGTCTTCCACCCCTCCCCGAATCGGCCTGATCCCCTTCCGCTGGCGGGGCCCCGGCGCGCTCGGATGGACGGCGCTCGCCACCGCGGCGCTCATCGCCGCCCCGATTCTGGTGGTGATCGGCTACGTCTTCCAGCCGGGCGAAAACTCGCTCGAGCACCTGTTCGGCACGGTGCTGCCCGAATACATCGGCACCACGCTGCTGCTCATGCTCGGGGTGGCGGCGGGAGTGATTTCCATCGGCGTGGTGTCGGCCTGGCTGGTGACCGCCTACCGCTTTCCCGGCCAGCGGGTGCTGGAATGGGCGCTGGTGCTGCCTCTTGCCATGCCGGCCTACGTCATGGCCTACGCCTACACGGACTGGCTGCAGTTCGC